>NZ_JBHSRF010000003.1:0-273789 GCF_042658925.1 Sphaerisporangium aureirubrum | reverse complement strand
TCGGGATGTCCCGGGTGATCTCCTCGGGGCCCAGCTTGGTGTCCCGGGCGTCGACCTCGTGCTCCTCGATGTGGATCGAGGAGAGCACGTCGTCCTGAACCAGGCGCTGGGACAGGATGATCGCGTCCTCGTAGTTGTGGCCCTCCCACGGCATGAACGCCACCAGGAGGTTCTTGCCCAGCGCCATCTCGCCGTTGTCCGTGCACGGGCCGTCGGCGATGACCTGGTTGACCTCCACCCGGTCGCCCTCGCGGACGATGGGCTTCTGGTTGAAGCAGGTGCCCTGGTTGGAGCGCTTGAACTTCGCCACGCGGTAGGTGGTGCGCGTGCCGTCGTCGTTCATCACGGTGACGTAGTCGGCGGAGACCTCTTCGACGACGCCCGCCTTCTCGGCGGTGATGACGTCGCCGGCGTCGGTCGCCGCGCGGTACTCCATGCCGGTGCCGACCAGCGGGGCCTCGCTCTTCAGCAGGGGCACCGACTGGCGCTGCATGTTGGAACCCATGAGCGCGCGGTTGGCGTCGTCGTGCTCCAGGAACGGGATCATGGCGGTCGCGACGGACACCATCTGGCGCGCCGAGACGTCCATGTAGTCGACCTCGGTCGGCCGGATGAACTCGACCTCGCCGCCCTTACGGCGGACCAGCACGCGGTCCTCGGCGAAGGCGCCGTCGGCGCGCAGCGGCGTGTTGGCCTGCGCGATGACGTGGCGGTCCTCCTCGTCGGCGGTGAGGTAGTCGATCTCCTCGGTGACCCGGCCGTCGACGACCTTGCGGTAGGGCGTCTCGACGAAGCCGAAGGAGTTGACCCGGCCGAAGGACGACAGCGAGCCGATGAGGCCGATGTTCGGGCCTTCCGGCGTCTCGATCGGGCACATGCGGCCGTAGTGGGACGGGTGGACGTCACGGACCTCGAAGCCGGCCCGCTCACGGGACAGACCACCGGGGCCGAGCGCGGACAGACGCCGCTTGTGCGTCAGGCCGGCCAGGGGGTTGGTCTGGTCCATGAACTGCGACAGCTGCGAGGTGCCGAAGAACTCCTTGATCGACGCCACGACCGGGCGGATGTTGATCAGGGTCTGCGGGGTGATCGCCTCGACGTCCTGGGTGGTCATCCGCTCGCGGACGACGCGCTCCATACGGGCCAGGCCCAGGCGGACCTGGTTCTGGATGAGCTCGCCGACCGTGCGCAGGCGCCGGTTGCCGAAGTGGTCGATGTCGTCGGTCTCGACGACGACCTCGCCACCCGCGCCGGGCATCGAGGTCTCGCCGGCGTGCAGCCGGACGATGTACTCGATGGTGGCGACGATGTCCTCTTCGGTGAGGGTGCCCTGGTTGATGTCGGAGTCGACGCCGAGCTTCTTGTTGATCTTGTAGCGGCCGACCTTGGCGAGGTCGTAGCGCTTGGGGTTGAAGTAGAGGTTCTCCAGCAGGGTCTGCGCGGACTCCTTGGTCGGAGGCTCGCCCGGCCGCAGCTTGCGGTAGATGTCGAGCAGCGCGTCGTCCTGGCCGGTGGTGTGGTCCTTCTCCAGGGTGGCGCGCATCGACTCGTACTGACCGAAACGCTCCAGGATCTGGTCGTTCGTCCAGCCGAGCGCCTTGAGCAGCACGGTCACGGCCTGCTTGCGCTTGCGGTCGATGCGGACGCCGACGCTGTCGCGCTTGTCGATCTCGAACTCGAGCCAGGCACCGCGCGAGGGGATCACCTTGCAGCTGTACAGGTCCTTGTCGGACGTCTTGTCGACGCTGCGGTCGAAGTAGACGCCCGGGGAACGCACGAGCTGGGAGACCACGACACGCTCGGTGCCGTTGATGATGAAGGTGCCCTTGGAGGTCATGAGCGGGAAGTCGCCCATGAACACCGTCTGGCTCTTGATCTCACCGGTGGTGTTATTGATGAACTCCGCCGTCACGAACATCGGGGCGGAGAAGGTCATGTCCTTGTCTTTGCACTCGTCGACCGAGTACTTGGGCGGCTCAAACCGGTGGTCGCGGAACGACAAGGACATCGTCCCGGAGAAGTCCTCGATGGGACTTATCTCCTCGAAGATCTCTTCCAGCCCGGACTGGGCCGGGACGTCCTTGCGGCCGGCCTGGCGAGCCGCTTCGACCCGCGCCCGCCATTTCTCGTTACCGAGCAACCAGTCGAACGACTCGGTCTGCAGGGCGAGAAGATCGGGAACTTCGAGCGGCTCCTGAATGCGCGCGAAAGTAACGCGGCGGGGACCAGCGGGTACGGCGAAGGCGTTGCGCGAGGCTGCCAACAGATGTCCTTCCGAGGGCTCGCGGACTGACTACACGCACGCCAGACGACCACGCATCGAAAGTTACCTAGAGAAGCGGGTCGTCAAAGGGCAGCGCAAAGGGGCAGTGTAGCCGATGGGCATACACCTGTCCACTCAGTCTCGCTCTGCGCACCCACGTTGGACGCAGCATCGCCCGTCAGCGCCGAAACGTCAAGCCCGTAAGCCCGGATTCGCGACGATCGAGAGCCGTCACGCTGGGTTTTCTCCCCACGGCGGACCACACGGTCAGCCGGATCCAGACGATACCCGCGAGGCGGATCGGCTAACGCTCGGTCACACCGAGGGTCGAAGGCTTACCCGCCGTCGACACTGGCGTGCTCCGTATCTGCCCGTCCACACCTTCTTCAAACCCAACCTTTACTAACAATTTGATAACCCGCCCCACCCATCCCCGGCGTGTCCGGGGCGCAGGCCCACCTGCCGGTCACGCTCAGTCAGTCGGCGCGTTGCCGATCAAGGTCGACAGCTCGGACACCAGCCAGTGGCCGTCCCCCTTCACCAGGACGAATCTGGCGCGATTCTGCGAAACCTGCTTCAAGGGGACGGTCTCCCCCGCCGGCACCTTGGTGGTGCCCAGGTTCATGAACAAAAGCACCTGTACCCGATCTGGCGTCGCCGACTCGACCGCGGCGGCGGCGACCACCGCCTGCTGCACGGTCTGCTGCCGCCGGGCCGAGGGGGGCAGCACCCTGCCGAGCTCCCGGTAGTGGTCGGCGAGGGCCCCCGTGGCGTACCCGCGCGCCCTGGCGAGATCGGCGTCGATGGTGCGGTAGTCGTACGAGAGCATGTCCGGCGCGTAGGTGCGCGCCGCCGCCAGCGCCTCCGCGGCGGACGTCTCGCTCTGCCTGAGCTCCCGCAGCCTCAGATAGCCCGCACCCGCCAGGAAGGCCAGAGTGCCCACCAGAAGCGCCAGGAGCGCCAGGAGCACTCCGAAGGCCCGCGAACGCGGCCGCCGCCTCCTGACGCCCTCTGCGCCCTCTGTGGGCTCCACGGCGGACGCGGCGCTCATGCGACCTGTTCCAGCTTCGACGCCCACCAGAGCCCGTCGATCTTGGTGACCTCGACGCTCCAGCGGTAGAAGCGATCCTGCGGGGCGGTCGACGAGCCCTCCCAGCTGACCACCGAGTCGGCCACCACCAGCACGCGGGCCACCGAGCGGCCGCCGTCCATCGACACCAGCCCGGCGGCGCGCACCACGCCGGTCTGCACGGCCTTGTTGGCCCGGGTCGCCGCCTTCAGCCGGTCGGCGTCCCTGGTGTACTCGGCCCTGGCCTCGCCGGTGGAGGACTCGATGACGCGCCGCACGTCACGGTCGACCGTGCGGTGGCTCACCGCGAGGAGGGTCAGGGCGTACCGCTGGGCGGCCTGGATCGCGGCCATCCTGTCGCGCGCCGCGGCCCGCGCCTCGTCCAGCTCGGCGCCGACCCGCACCCACGCGAACGCCAGGACGGCGGCGGGCACCAGCAGGATGGCGAGCACGGCCAGGCGGGAGCGCGGGCGCCGCGAACGGGACCGCGAAGCGTGCTGCGCCACGTCCGCCCTCCTCTCGCCGGTCGGCCGGATCATAACCCGGGACCCGGTTCCGTGACCGTGATCCCGCGCTCACCCGTATGTCCGGAAATGCCGAAAGGGACGGGGCACCCGGCACCTGGGTGGCCCGCCCCTTTCGGATGGAGCGTGTCGACGCGGTGTGACGCGTCAGAACCTCGGAGAGGTGAACGTCACTTGACGGTGACGGTGGCGCCGGCGCCCTCCAGGGCGGCCTTGGCCTTCTCCGCGGCTTCCTTGTTGACCTTCTCGAGCAGCGCCTTCGGGGCACCGTCGACGAGGTCCTTGGCCTCCTTGAGGCCGAGGCTCGTGAGGGCCCGGACCTCCTTGATGACCTGGATCTTCTTGTCGCCGGCGGCCTCGAGGATGACGTCGAACTCGTCCTGCTCCTCGACCTCTTCGGCGGCGGCGCCGGCCCCGGCCGGGGCCGCGGCGACGGCCACCGGAGCGGCGGCCTTGACGTCGAAGGTCTCCTCGAAGACCTTCACGAAGTCGGACAGCTCGAGGAGGGTCATCTCCTTGAACGCGTCGAGCAGCTCTTCGGTGTTGAGCTTCGCCATGGTGGTGGTTCCTCCGTGTGAATCAAAACGTTGTTACGGACCGCGGTATGCGCCGCAATCCCCTCGCCTCGTGGACCCTTCCGGGCCGCGGGCTCTCGGACTACTCGGACTCGGCCTGCCCGGCCTCGGGCGCGCCGGCCCCCTCGCGCTTCTCGCGCAGGGCCTCGACGAGCCGCACCAGCTGGGTGGGCAGCGCGTTGAAGGTGGCGGCGGCCTGCGACTGCTTCGCCTTCAGGGCACCGGCCAGCTTCGCGAGCAGGACCTCGCGCGACTCGAGGTCGGCGAGCGTCGTGATCTCGGCGGGGGACATCGACTTGCCGTCGACGACACCGCCCTTGATCACCAGGAGGGGATTGGCCTTGGCGAAGTCACGCAGGCCCTTCGCCGCCTCGACCACGTCGCCGGTGACGAACGCGATCGCGGTCGGGCCCTGGAACAGGTCGTCCAGGGTGGTGACCCCGGCCTGATTGGCCGCGATCTTGGACAGGGTGTTCTTCGCCACGGCGAACTTCGCGTTCCCACCGAGCGCGACGCGCAATTCCTTCAGCTGCGCCACGGTGAGGCCGCGGTACTCGGTCAGAACCGCCGCGCTCGAGCCCTCGAAGCGATCCTTGAGCTCGGCGACAGCGGTCGCCTTCTCAGCCCTCGCCATGGGCCTCCTTCCAGATGTGCCGCCGGTACGCTGCGGCCGAAGGCCCGGGAAACGAAAAGAGCCCCGGCGCGGGCGCGCGGGGCTCACACAGGAATTCGCGCGGCTGAGGCCGCACGGGACCATATGGAACTCACATCACACCTGCGCAGGTCCTCCACGATCGCGGAGCCTTAGGCCGCCGAGCCAGGACAAGGCTCAGCGACGACCGACGGTCTTCGGCATGCGCCACTCTACGCGCTCCGGCCGCCTCCCACCAAATCGGCGGCCCCCGGACAGCCGGACGCCCCGCACCGTTAGGGGTGCGGGGCGTACGGGACGGGCCGGGTGCGTCAGCCGCCGATGGTGCCGGTGCCGCCCGCGTCGCCGAGGCCCTTCGGGAGCTCGCCGACCTGGTCGGCGGGCGGGGCGGTGACCTCGGCGGCCTGGTTGAACGAGGTGAACTGCATGGTGGCCTTGAAGGTGCCGCCCTCGGCGGCGCCGTTCATCTGCAGCTTGCGGGGGAGGTTCTCCCCGTCGATCCACGCGTCGAACTTCATGTTCTTGAGCTTGCTGAGCTGCGGCTCGATCTTCTGGCGCAGCTCGGGGCTGAGCTGCTTCACCGCCTCGGCCACCGGGAAGGTGCCCTTGTAGTGGGTGGTGTCGACGCCGCCGACCGTCTCGGTGCCCACGGCCTTGACGTCCTTGGAGCCGGTGATCATCTTGACGCTGCTCTGCAGGTCGAGCTGCTGCGCCTGGGCGAGGAACTGACCGGCGTCCACGCCGGTCGAGCGCCCGAGCTCGGCGAGATCGAGCTTGATCCAGGGCTTGGTGCCGCCGAGAAGCTTGGTCAGCATCTCGACCTTCATGTACGCCGTCTGGCCGATCAGGATCACCCGCACGCCGCCGGGGACGTTCTGCCCACCGGCGCTTATCTGGTCCAGGGTGACGTCCGAGGCCACCTGGGGCTTCTGGTGGTACACCATCGAGCCCTTGACCGAGCCCGCGCCGTCCTTCGGCGAAGTGAAGTCCACCGCGATCTGCGCCGCGTAGGAGCTCACCGCCTCGGCGCTCTTCGCGCTCTGCTGGAGCGTCTCGGCGGCGGAGAGCTTGACCGAGCCGAGAGGCTGGGCGGGGCTCTGCGCTGCCTGGCCACAAGCTGAGACCGCGATGAGCATGGCCGCACCTGCCGCCACTACCGCGAAGGTCGTTCGCCGCTTCACTTGGTATCCCTTCTCATCCCCCGGATGTGTTTCGACCCTATGTGCCGCCCCTACCCCGTGCGGCGACTTATTTCAAGCCGTCATGGGACGCCAATACGCGACCGACCCCCCTCTGGCGCCCTCACCTGGGAGATCGCGGTGTGCGGAGGCTCTGGGATCTACAGAAAAATAGGGCCCCCGCCCGGAGGCGGGGGCCCGTTCACGGCCGGTGAGGACCGTCAGGCGTCGAGCTCGGCGGTGATGCCGCGCGTGACGTTGGGGTCGACGGGGATGCCGGGGCCCATGGACGTGGAGAAGGTGATCTTCTTCAGGTAGCGGCCCTTGGCGGCGGTCGGCTTGAGCCGGACCACCTCGTCCAGCGCGGCGGCGTAGTTCTCCAGGAGCTGACGCTCGGGGAACGACACCTTGCCGATGATGAAGTGGAGGTTCGCGTGCCGGTCGACCCGGAACTCGATCTTGCCGCCCTTGATCTCGGTCACGGCCTTGGAGACGTTCGGCGTGACGGTGCCGGTCTTGGGGTTCGGCATGAGGCCGCGCGGGCCGAGCACGCGGCCGAGGCGGCCGACCTTGCCCATGAGGTCCGGCGTGGCCACGACGGCGTCGAACTCGCCGAGGCGGTTGCCCTTGGAGATCTCGTCGATCAGCTCGTCGGCGCCGACGATGTCGGCACCCGCGGCGCGGGCCTCCTCGGCACGGTCACCGGTCGCGAAGACCAGGACCCGGGCGGTCTTGCCGGTGCCGTGCGGGAGGTTGACGGTGCCGCGGACCATCTGGTCGGCCTTGCGGGGGTCGACGCCCAGCCGCAGGGCGACCTCGACAGTCGCGTCGAACTTGGTGACGGAGGTGCCCTTGGCGAGCTTGGCGGCCTCGACCGGGGAGTAGAGGTTCTCCGGGTCGATCTGCTCGGACGCCTTGCGGTACGTCTTGCTGCGCTTCATTTCTCTCTCCTTTGTGGAGTACGTGGTCGTGGGCCAGCGCGTGGCCCTCCCACGGGTGGTGCCGGTACGACCCGTGATCTGAACGGGTCAGATCATGAAGATGGGTCAGTCGGCGATGGTGATGCCCATCGACCGGGCGGTGCCGGCGATGATCTTCTCGGCCGCCTCGATGTCGTTGGCGTTGAGGTCGGGCATCTTCGTCTCGGCGATCTGACGCAGCTGCTCCTTGGTGAGCTTGCCCACCTTGTCGCGCAGCGGGTTGGCGCTCGCCTTCTCCAGACCGGCGGCCTTCTTGATCAGCTCAGGCGCCGGCGGCGTCTTGGTGACGAAGGTGAAGCTGCGGTCCTCGAAGATGGTGATCTCGACGGGGATGATGTTCCCCCGCTGGGCCTCGGTGGCGGCGTTGTACTGCCGGACGAAGTCCATGATGTTGACGCCGTGCGGACCGAGCGCGGTACCGACCGGCGGCGCGGGCGTGGCCTGACCGGCCGGAAGCTGCACCTTGACCAGTGCCGCGATCTTCTTCTTTGGAGGCATTTCCTACTCCGGGTCCGTGTGACTCCTGCGAGACTTCCACGGAGGTGGAAGCCACCGAGGGCATGCGTCGGCCGAACGGCCGGCCCTCGGGATTCCCCCCGCGAATCGCAATGGGCCCGCGGGGACGACTAACCAGTGTATGCGTGGTGGCGAATCGGCGAGACCAGGACGCCCGTCAGATCTTGGAGACCTGGTTGAACGACAGCTCCACCGGGGTCTCGCGGCCGAAGATGGACACCAGCACCTTGAGCTTCTGCGACTCGGCGCTGATCTCGCTGACCGTGGCCGGCAGGGTGGCGAACGGGCCGTCCATGACGGTGACCGACTCGCCGACCTCGAAGTCGACGGTCGCGGCGGCGGCCTTGGCGGTGGTGGTCTTGGCCTGCTCGGTCGGCTCGGGCGCGAGCAGCTTGGCGACCTCGTCGAGGCTCAGCGGGCTCGGCCGGTTGGACAGGCCGACGAAGCCGGTGACGCCCGGCGTGTTGCGGACCGCGGACCAGGACTCGTCGGTCAGCTCCATGCGGACCAGGACGTAACCGGGCAGGACCCGCTCCTTGACCGGGGTGCGCTTGCCACCCTTGATCTCGGTGACGGTGTGGGTGGGCACCTCGACCTGGAAGAGGTAGTCCTCCATGTTGAGGGACTGGGTGCGGGTCTCGATGTTGGACTTCACGCGGTTCTCGTAACCGGCGTAGGAGTGGATGACGTACCACTCGCCGGGCAGGCCGCGCATCGAGCGCTTGAACTCTTCGACGGGGTCGACGTCGGGCAGGACGTCACCGTCTTCGTCCACGGCGGCACCGTCTTCGTCCACGGCGACGGCCGGAGCGGCGGCCTCGCCGGACTCCTCGGCCTCACCGGGACCGCCGGCCTCGCCGGACTCCTCGGTGACCTCGATCGCCTGCTCCGGCTCGCCCTCCCACTCGTCGTCGTGGGATGCGCCGGTCGGCAGTGGGGACTCGGACACAGTGACTCTTTCTCTCTCGTCGATGTTGCGATCCGCTACCGCTCCCGCCGGCGGGCGGCGGGGGCGGTGGTCGCGTGCGGCCGGCTTACGGGGTGGTGGACCCGCCGAAGACCGCTAGCACACCCTTCGTGAGCAAGAAGTCCAGCCCGGCCACGATGCCGACCATGATCAGCACGAATACTAGGACCACGGTGGTGTAGTTGATCAGGACCTTCCGCGTCGGCCAGATCACCTTGCGGAGCTCCGCGACGATCTGCCGGTAGAAAAGGGCCGGAGAAGTGCGCTTCTTGGCGGGCTGGCCAGAGGGTTTGCTCGGCCGGTCCGCGGCCTCGCCGCGCGTGTCGATCGCCAAAGTCCTCACCTGATCCGTCGTTCCAACGCAACTTTACGGCGGCATACACGCCATCGGTGCGCGGACCGCACTCCGCAGGGCACGAGGGACTCGAACCCCCAACCGCCGGTTTTGGAGACCGGTGCGCTACCAATTGCGCTAGTGCCCTCTGCCGTGACTCAGCTTACCCGTGCAGCACGGGGCGCGTCGCTCACTAGTTGCAGAAGTGTACGGGGGAATGAGCGTCACGTCGAACCAACCCGTCGGGCACGCCAGACAATCGCCGCGTGTCCACATCCTGGATATGCGGCGGAAGCGGTGTGAGACGTCTGGAAGCATGGTACCCATGACCCGTCCTCGCATCTCAGCGCGCATCTCCGCCATTTCAGAGTCCGCCACGCTCGCGGTGGACGCCAAGGCCAAGGCCATGAAGGCCGCCGGGCGGCCGGTCATCGGGTTCGGCGCGGGCGAGCCCGATTTCCCGACGCCGGACTACATCGTCGCCGCCGCCGTCGAGGCGTGCGGCAACCCCAGATTCCACAAGTACACCCCTGCCGGTGGGCTGCCCGAGCTGAAGCAGGCCATCGCCGACAAGACGCGGCGCGACTCCGGCTTCGCGGTCGACGCCTCGCGGGTGCTGGTCACCAACGGCGGCAAGCAGGCCGTCTACGAGGCGTTCGCCACGCTGCTCGACCCGGGTGACGAGGTGCTGGTCGTCGCCCCGTACTGGACCACCTACCCCGAGGCCATCAAGCTGGCCGGCGGCGTCCAGGTCGACGTGGCGACCGACGAGACCACCGGCTACCTCGCCTCGGTCGACCAGCTCGAGGCGGCGCGCACCGGGCGCACCAAGGTCCTGCTGTTCGTCTCGCCGTCCAACCCGACCGGCGCGGTGTACTCCCCCGCGCAGGTCGAAGAGATCGGCCGCTGGGCCGCCGAGCACGGCCTGTGGGTCGTCACCGACGAGATCTACGAGCACCTGGTGTACGGCGACGCCCGGTTCTCCAGCATCGCCACCGCCGTCCCCGAGCTGCACGACCGCGTCGTGGTGCTCAACGGCGTGGCCAAGACGTACGCCATGACCGGCTGGCGGGTGGGCTGGATGATCGGCCCCGCCGACGTCGTCAAGGCCGCCACCAACCTCCAGTCGCACGCCACCTCCAACGTCTCCAACGTCGCCCAGGCGGCGGCGCTGACGGCCGTGTCGGGCGACCTGTCCGCGGTGGCGCTCATGCGCGAGGCGTTCGACCGGCGGCGGCAGGCCATGGTGCGCATGCTCAACGAGATCCCCGGCGTGGTGTGCCCCGAGCCGTTCGGCGCGTTCTATGCCTATCCGTCCGTCAAGGGCGTGCTGGGCAAGGAGATCCGGGGGCGGCGGCCGTCGTCGTCCGCGGAGCTGGCCGAGCTGATCCTCGAGGAGGCCGAGGTCGCGCTGGTGCCCGGTGAGGCGTTCGGCACGCCCGGGTACTTCCGGCTGTCGTACGCGCTCGGGGACGACGACCTGGCCGAGGGCATCAGCCGCATCGGCAAGCTGCTGTCCGAGGCGCACTGACCTGAGGCTCCGGCGGGTTGCGGCAGGATATGGAGATGGCACGCCCGCTCACTACCCTGCCCAAGGCCCACCTGCATCTCCACTTCACCGGCTCCATGCGGCATTCGACCCTGCTGGAGCTGGCCGCGGAGCAGGGGGTGCACCTGCCGGACGCTCTCGTCGAGGATTGGCCGCCGAAGTTGCGCGCCACCGACGAGCGGGGCTGGTTCCGCTTCCAGCGGCTGTACGACATCGCGCGCTCGGTGCTGCGGCGGGAGTCCGACGTGCGGCGGCTGCTGCTGGAGGCGGCACTCGACGAGGCTGCCGAGGGTTCCCGGTGGCTGGAGATCCAGGTCGATCCCTCGGGGTACGCGTCCCGGTTCGGCGGCCTGACGGCCACTCTGGAACTCGTGCTGGACGCCGCCCGCTCGGCGGCGTCCGAGGCGGGCATCGGGATCGGCGTGATCGTCGCGGCCAACCGCACACGGCATCCCCTGGACGCGAAGACCTTGGCGCGGCTCGCCGGTCAGTTCGCCGGCGAGGGCGTCATCGGTTTCGGCCTGTCCAACGACGAGCGCCGCGCCCGGGCACGTGACTTCGACGGAGCCTTCCGCATCGCCAAGCGCGCCGGGCTGATCGCGGTCCCCCACGGCGGTGAGCTCTCCGGCGCGGCAAGCGTCGCCGAGTGCGTGGACGACCTGGGCGCCGACCGCGTCGGCCACGGCGTCCGCGCCGCCGAGTCCCCCCGCCTGATGGAACGCCTGGCCGACCGCCAGATCACCTGCGAGGTCTGCCCCACCTCCAACCTGGGCCTGGGCGTAGCCCGAGACCCCTCCGAGGTCCCGTTGAAACGCCTCTTCGACGCC
The DNA here is from genome assembly GCF_042658925.1 of Sphaerisporangium aureirubrum. Taxonomy (NCBI): domain Bacteria; kingdom Bacillati; phylum Actinomycetota; class Actinomycetes; order Streptosporangiales; family Streptosporangiaceae; genus Sphaerisporangium; species Sphaerisporangium aureirubrum. The sequence continues at coordinate 262,355 of NZ_JBHSRF010000003.1, read as the reverse complement.
GGCGTCCCCATAGCCCTAGGCGCCGACGACCCTCTGCTCTTCGGCGCCCGCCTCCTCCCCCAATACGAACTGGCCCGCGACGTCTACGCCTTCACCGACGCAGAAATCGCCGAACTCGCCCGCCAGTCCATCCGCTCCTCCACCGCCCCCGAACCCCACAAAAAAGAACTCCTCACCGGCATCGACACCTGGCTCACCACCCACCCATAACCCCCCACAACGCCCGCACGGTCACCTCCCGTACACACTTCCCGCACGCTCATCCGCCTGGCACGGACCCCCCTCCACACAGCCCCCCCCGACACGGACACCCTCCGCACGGACACCCATCGTGGGGACACCCATCGTGGGGACACCCATCGTGGGGACACCCATCGTGGGGACACCCATCGTGGGGACATCGCCCGGGGTAGATACCAATCCCGCGGGCAACGGAAAAGGGGGCAGCTCAACTGCCATTTGGCGGTGTCGTCTTCGCCGTACGACATCCCACCGACCGGCGCCAGAACAAGGGCCAAGCGGAACGAGACGCGCGAACCCACGGGGAACGCAGTCCCACGGGGCGGGGTGGGGGCCCGCGAGGTGGAGGCGAGTAGGGGGCTCGAAGGGGCGGAGCCAGAGCGGTGGCGAAGGGGCGGAGATGGCAGCTCGGGGGTGCGGGGGGGGTGTCCCCCGCTCGAACACAGCCCTTGCGCCTGCCGCGCGGAGCGCGTCCTCCGCAAGGACCATTTCCCGGGGCGCCCGGCATGCCTGGGTTTACCGCCGTATGACGGCGCCGGATTCGCCGTGCCACGTCCCACCGCGTCGGCGCCGGTGTCCGGGGGGCCGATCGGAACCGGGTGCCGAGCCCGTGCCCGGCAGGCTCGGGGGTGCGGGGGTGCCCCCCGCTCGAACACAGCCCTTGCGCCTGCCGCGCGGAGCGCGTCCTCCGCAAGGACCACTTCCCGGGGCGGCCGGCATACGCGGGTTTCCGCCGTATGGCGGGGGCGGATCGATCGGCACGGGACGGTTCCGGCGTTTGGTGGTGGCGGATCGATCGTTGCGGGACGTCAGAACGGCCGCCCTGCGGACCTTGGGGGGCTGGGGCGGCCGTTCTTGGGAATCAGGGTGGGGTTACTGGGAGTGGATGTAGATCACGCTGAAGACTTCGGCGAGTTTGCTTAGGTCGGAGGTGATGCTCTTTTCGGGGTCGCTGGCGTCGAAGGTTACGGCCAAACGGCCCAGGCCCTTGCGGTTCTGGAGGGCCTTCCACATGGTGTTGCTGGCCAGGCCCTGGTCCAGGAGGCGCCAGGTGGTGCCGTCCCAGTTCTGGCGGTGGGTCCAGAGCATGACGGTCTGGACGCCTGCCTGGAGGGGGAGGTCGACGCGGAGCTTGGCGGCGGCCTCGGCCTGGGCGGCGGTGAGCTTGTTGGCGCCGCTGTGGGCCAGGCCCACCTCGCGGGCGCCGATGTGGACGCGGGTGTCCCAGCCTCGGGCGCGGACGCCGATCCACTGGTTGCGCAGCGCCTTGTCCGGGGTGATCTTGTACTTGGAGTACTCGCTGGCGAACAGGCCGCTGGAGACGTTGACGTGGTCCACGTCGCCGGTCAGCACGTACTTCTCGACGTTGGCGCGGGTGATCAGCGGGTACTTGCCCCGCAGCGCGGTCTGGCAGGTCTGCGAGGCGCCGCAGCCCATCTCGGGGACCACGACGTCCACCGCGAGCTGACGGCCGGCGGGCATGGCCGCCCGCAGCGCCGCCGAGGAGTCCTTGACGAACCTGCGGACGTCGGTGGCGGTCTTGAAGCCCCAGTACCCGAGGTCCTGGGCGAACTTCACGCCCGCGACACCGGGACGGCTGGCCTGGGCGGCCATCTGGGCGACGGCGGCGTCGAACTGGTCCTTGCCCGCCTGCCAGGCCGGGGCCAGCTCACCCTCGATCCACACCCGCATGTTCAGCTTCACCGCGGCGGCCGCGGCCTTGCCGGTCGCGTCGTCCGGCGGCGCGAGCGGCTGCTTGGACGCCGACGGCACGGGGTCGGGCTGCGCCGGGGCGCTCGGCTCGGGGGCGGTGGAGGCGGTGGGCGGGGCGGCCGGGGCGCTGGGGTCGGCGGAGGCGCTGGGGTCCGCCGGGGTGCTCGGCGCGCCGTCGCCGCTGGGGGCCGCGCTCGGGTCCCCGGCCGGCGGGGCCGTCTCCTCGGCGGGCGGCGCCTGCGACTTGTTGTCCACCGGGATCTGGCTGGGATCGGCGGGGCCGCCGGTCGCGTCGGGCGCGGCGCTCGACGTGGCCCGGCCGGAGCCGGTGCCGCCTGTGCCTCCCGGCGCGGGAGTGGCCCCGGTGGAAGCTCCACCTGTGCAGTCGAACTCACCGCCCTGGCAGGCCTTGGCGGGTGGGTTGGTGATGTTGCCGTCGACGTCCTTGCAGACGTACTTGCCGGCGTCGTGGTCGTACTTGCACAGGACCTGGTCCTTGTCGGCGCAGTCCTGCAGGCCGGGACCCTTGTTGGTCTTGTCCATGCAGAAGATCACCGGGCCGGGGTAGGGCACGGCGTCCTGGAGCTTCTGGCCGTCGTTGCGCGCCCAGAACCGGACGATGTCCAGCGCCTCGCGCGGGGTCTTGGCCATCCACTTGCAGTACATGAACTCGGGGGTACCGGTCCCGAGGATGTCGTCGCACTCGTTGTCCGGCGCGTCCTCGGTGGCCGCCGCGGGCGCGGGGTCGGCCAGAGCCATACCGGTGGGAACGCCGATGGTCAGCGTGACGAGCACCGCGATGAGCGCGATGATCCACTCACGCTTGTGGAGTCGGGGCATACGCGGTCTCTCCTCGGATCAGGCTGGGGGGTTAACAGGGCTTGCTGTAAGTGACGTTCACCCTGATGGTTCCGGAGTTCTTGGTGCCCTTGTTGTCGCCGCTCCAGGTGATGGACACGACGGCCGTCTTCTGGCCGCACCCGCTGTTGGAGACCGGTGAGATGACGATCTGGCCGGACCCACCGTCCGAGACGCTGCCGGACCCGGGCGACACGACGAGGTTGGTGCCCATCGCCTCCCACTGGATGGCACCGGGCTGGGAGCGCACGCTGATGGTGCCCTCCCGGGCGGTCCCGAGGTTGACCGACGTGGACGCCGCGGTGAGCGACGGCGGGGGCGGCGGAGGAGGCGGGGGCGGCGGCGAACTCGTCTTCGGCTGCGACTGCGGCTGCGAGCTCGACTTGGGCGAGGACGAGCTCTTCGGCTGCGACTTGGGCGAGGACGTCGTGCGCGGCGGTGGCGGCGGGTCGTTCGGGCTGTCGTCACTCGTCGGAGGGCTGGTCGTGCGCTTCTTGCCGGTCGGCGTGGCCGAGGGCTTGGCGCTGGTGGGCGGCGGCACCAGCGGCACCGAGGCGGACGGCTGGCCGGCTCCGGGCTGGTTCAGGGCGGGCAGGCTTCCCCCGGGTGACGCCATCGGGGCGCCGGTGCCGCCGGGGGGCGGCGGGGGCGGGGACTCCACCAGGGGCGGCAGCGACTCGCCGGGTGTCACGAACACCGAGCCGCCGCCGGCCGCCGTCACGTCCACGGGCTTCCTGGACTGCGGCGTGAACAGCAACGACCAGACGGTGCCCGCGCACACGACGGAGACCACGGTGACCAGGGAGACGCGGCCCCACCGGATGCGGCTCTCGGGGTCGGCGGTCTCGGGGTCGGGTTCCCAGAACTCGGGGGCCTTGTGACCCTCGGAACGCTCCGGGGTGAAGCCCTCCTCGACGGTGAGGGGGGCCTGGGCGGGCGGCGGGTCCTCCAGGGCGTCCGGCTGGACGGGGAACCCGTCGGGGTGCCAGCTCTCGGTGCGGTTGTCGGCGGCCGTGATGGATTCGTCCGCGCCGCTGAAGAGCCGCTCGAAGGGGGCGGGGCCGGCCAGGATGGGCATGCGGGTCATCAGCGCCGAGATCGTGACCCCGGACTTGATGCCCTGGCAGTCCTTGCAGGAGCGCACGTGCCTGCTGATGTGGGCGCGCAGCAGCCGGGTGGGCGACTCGGCCCACGACTTGACGAGGCCGGGGAGCACCGAGCAGCGCGGGGCGTGGCCGCGGGCGTCCATCACGGCGGCCAGCCACTGCTCGGCGTGCCGGCGGCCGGCGGCGGCGACCGTCTCGACGGCGTCCACCGAGATGTCCAGCACCCGGGCGACCTCGTCGGGCTTGAGGCCGTGCCGCAGGGTCAGGTCGAGGATCTCGCGCTCGCGCGGTTCGAGGCAGGCGAGCACCTCGACGCCGAGCTCGGGGGACCCGCCGCGGCCCTGCCGGGCGTAGGAGCCGGTGTGCGAGACGCCGTCCAGCCTGGCCTGGCATTCCGCGCGGGCGAGGGAGTACAGCCAGGCACGTAACCGGGTGGCGTCGTAGAGGCGGTCGGTGTGCGCCACGGCACCGTACAGTGCGCCGACCGTCGCCGAGAGGGCGTCCTCGTCGGCGAGCATGGACTGGCAGTAGTCGTAGAGATGGTCGCCGTACTCGCGGCACAGCCGTTCCAGCGCGGCGGGGTCATCCCTCCTCAGCACGGGGCTCAGCTCTCCTGACATGGTTGCAAATGATAAATCTGACGCAGCCAAAGCAGTCAGAAATATACGGGAGGAAGAGCTGTTGTCTCATATCACTTTTGTTACATAACAACCTTCTATACTCTGTTGACTGCCTAGTGGTGTTAACCCCCACATGAATGCACATCTAGCAACTAGTCGCCGCGGTGTGCAGGCCAGAAGATCCGTCATCGATCCGCCACCGGAGACAGAGCATCGTGCCAGACGACAGCGACGAGCCTTCTTCACCGCGACGCCGGCCGCCGTACGCCGGGAATTTCCCCGGCCCCGGCCCTCGGGAGGACCGATGGCGCACGTGGGAGACCACACCGGACATGGATGACGACGAGGAGGAATCCGCCTGGCACCGGCTCGGCAACAGCCGGAGCGGGCCCATCGTGATCGGCCTGACGCTGCTGCTGGCGGCGGGTACCGGCATCTGGTTCGCCTGGCCCGACGCCGACGAGCCGCCCGCGCCCGCCGCGGTCCAGTCCCCCGCGCGGCCTCCCGCGGCGTCGCCCAACAGGCCCGTCTTCGGCGTGGAGTCGCCCCCGCCGCCGCCAGAGGCGCAGCCGAGCCGTACGAGGCGGGGCGCCTCTCCGCGCCCGGAGAGGCCGAAGACGGTGATCCCGCCGCCGCCCGTGGCCAGTTCGGGAGCCCCGTCGAAGTCCCCCTCGCCCACCAGGCGGCCGAAGACGCGCAGCTCACCGGACGGCCAGAGCGGCCCGACGGCTCCCCCGCCGCCGCCCACCTCGTCCCGGCCGACGTCCAAGCCGCGCACCACCACCGCCCCGCCGGACGACGACGGCCCGCAGACCGGCCCCTCGCTCCCGCCGCCGCCTCCGGGCGGTTAGCCCCTCCCGATGGGAGGGGCCTGCGGTCGCGAGAGCGCCATTTCCCGGCGATTATCACAATCTCGCATAGGCCAGTTTTCGGATGGGCCGAAAAAGGAATTCGGAAATGTCCTTAACGCAGGGACTCCCCGATTCGCTTCGCCCGGGACTCGTCCGCCACGCCTTCGAGGCGGTAGCCGGCCGGCCCGAGCTGCCACACGAGAGTGGGCCCGGCCACCCGCGCCAGGTCCTTGCCGCCCACCCCGTCGCGCGGGATGTAGGTGACGCCGTGCGGGGCGTTGATCCACCACCCCGACGACTCGCCCACGGTCACCTGCTTGGGGAAGGGCGGGCCGAGGTCCTTGCGCCAGAGCACGTCCACCACGCCGTTGAAGGCGTCCAGACGGATCCCCCCCGGCCAGAGCATCGACACCAGGCGCCCTTCCTCGCTCACCCGGACGTCCACCGGCGGGCCGAGCTCCGCGGGCACCTGGAACGGGAAGGGGGCCATGTCCCTGGCCTCGGCCAGCGTCACCCGGGTCTCACCGGGCAGCGCGCCGGGCACACCGGACGGCAGCGGCGGGGGGTTCCCGATGTGGAGCTCGATGCCCGCGAACCGCAGCACGCGCTCCACCGCGGCCTGCCCCTGCGGGGTGAGGCCGACCAGCACGGCGAGCAGCACGGCGACCCCCGCGGCGATCCACCGCCTGCGGGCACGCCGCCACCGGCGCTCGCCCGGCTCGCCCGCCCCGCCCGTCCCGCCGGGCGCCTCGGACGGGGCGGGCGCTCCCTCGGGTCTCACAGGCCGTCCCACCTCCCCGGCCTCCGGCGCCCCCTCCAGGCGGGCGCGCACGGCGCGGGCGACGTCGGCGGGCAGCGGAGTGGGGGAGCCGAGATGTTCGCCGAGCGCGCGCAGGCACGTCTCCAGCTCGTCATGCGAGCCCATCGCCCACCTCCTCCCGCAGCCTGGCCAGCCCACGGAACGTCCGGGACTTGACCGAGCCGAGCGGCCAGCCGAGGATCTCGGCGGTCTCCGCCTCGGTCAGCTGTAGGAAATACCGGCAGACCACCGCTTGACGTTCCCGTTCGGGCAGGGCTCGTACCAGCCCGAGCAGACGGGTGCGGCGGTCTGTGGCGATGGCGATGCCTTCGGGGTCGTCGGAAAGGGGCTCGGGCTCGGCCCCGGCCCGCAGCACGAGGTCGGCGCGGCGGCCGCGGGCACGGGTGGCCGTGTGGGTCTCGTTGGCCACGATCCGCAGCAGCCACGGCTTGAAGGAGGCGTCCCTGCGGAAGCCGGCCAGGTGCCGGAACGCCTTGACGAAGGCCTCCTGGACGACGTCCTCGGCCTCTTCGCCCGCGCCGAGCAGGGCCGCCGTGCGATGGGCGATCGCGCTGTAGCGCGCGACCAGCACCTCGTACGCGGCCAGGTCGCCGTCCAGCGACCTCCTTATGGCCTCGTCGTCGTCCGTTCGGGGCTCCTTCAGGGGGGTGTGTCAGCGACAAAAGGTAGTTTCCACCGGGCCATTCCGCAAAGGGGCGGGATCCGGGAAAGCTCGGCGTTTACCACCTGGTTGTCAGGGAAGCCGAGCGTCCCGTGGAAGAGGGCGGCTAGACTCGGAGACCATCCGTGACCGTGGTCCCAGCTCGGGACCGCGGTTTTTGAGTGAGCGAAACTGGGCGGAACGCATGTCTGGGTATGACCGCGTGGTGCAACCTGCGGCCGGGGACGAAGCCTTGGAGAACCACCTCGGTGGCGACGAGGCCCGCAATTACCGGCAGTACGAATTCGACATGGTCGCCCCCCACGTCGGCAGGTCCATGCTGGAGATCGGCTCCGGCCTCGGCCACTTCGCCGAGCAGTTCCTCCCCCGCCTGGACCGCCTGGTGGTCAGCGACTTCGACCCCTACTGCGTCGAGCAGCTCGGCAAGCGATTCGAGGGGCAGCAGGGCATCGACGTGCTCCAGTTCGGCCTGCCCTCCGAGATCCCGCTCGCCGAGCCGGTCGACACCGTCGTGATGATGAACGTCCTGGAGCACATCGCCGAGGACGTCGAGGCGCTGCGCTCGCTCGCCAAGGTCACCGCGCCCGGCGGGCGCATCGTCATCTGGGTGCCCGGCTACATGCAGCTGTACGGCGACTTCGACCGCAAGGTCGGCCACGTCACCCGCTACACCCCCGCCACCCTCGGCCGCACCGTCGCCGAGGCCGGGCTGAAGGTCGACGTGCTCAAGCCGATCAACTTCCTCGGCGGCATCGCGTGGTGGCTGGCCGTGCGGCGCGGCGGGGTGGGCTACCCCGACCCCCGGCTCGTCAAGATCTACGACCGCACCGTCGTTCCCGCGACCCGCCTGATCGAGCGCTTCGTCCGCCCCCCGTTCGGCCAGACGGTTTTCTGTGTCGCCCGGGTGCCCGCCTGAATCTTTCAAGATTCAATACCGGCGGACCGCACTTCGAATGAAACTTCCACACGGGCGCGCGTTCTCCGGCTAATCCCAGGCTTTCCCCGGCCTTCTCCCAGCCGGTCCCGTTGGTATGGCGGTCATGAGAAATCTGTCCAAGGCACTCACCGCCGGTGCTTTCGCCGGCACGCTCACCCTGGGACTGCTCGGCGGCGCCGCGCTGGCCAACCGGGACGGCGGCGCGGCGGCGCCGTACGAACTCGCCGCCGCCGACCCCGTGGCCGCCGAGGCGGCCTCCCTGGCGGGCACCCCTGTCGCCTTCCTCACCGACGGCGGCGACAAGCCCGACCGCCCGCGGCTGCGCCTCGGGGCCCGCAGGGCGCTCATCGGCGTGCACGGCGAGACGACCGTTCGGGCGCGCGGCGGGGGCTTCGAGACCTACGCCTGGCAGCGCGGCGAGGTGACGGCGGCGTCCGGCACCGCCCTCACCGTCAAGAGCGCTGACGGCGTGAGCTGGACCTGGACGGTCACCGGGGACAGTAAAGTCCGCAAGAATGGCGACAAGTCCACTCCGACGGCGCTGGCGGCGGGCGACGACGTCTTCGTCCTCGGCCGGCCGTCCGGCGACGCCCGAACCGCGCTCGGAGTGGTCGTGCCCAAGCGCTAGGAGTGAGCGGCGTACCGATGAGCGAGCAGACCAACCGACCCCGGGTCCTCGTCGTCGACGACGAGCGCAACATCCGCGACCTGGTGGGGGTGGCGCTGCGCTTCCACGGGTTCGAGGTGATCAGCGCGGCCCGGGGGTACGAGGCGCTGGAACTGGCCGGCTCGGCCTCCCCGGACCTTCTGGTGCTGGACGTCATGCTGCCCGACCTGGACGGGTTCGAGCTGTGCCGGCGGCTGCGGGCCCGGGGTGACGAGGTGCCGGTCATCTTCCTCACCGCCCGCGACACCCCCGCCGACACCGTGCACGGCCTCACCCTCGGCGGTGACGACTACGTCACCAAGCCCTTCTCGGTGGAGGCGCTGGTCGCCCGGGCCCGTGCCGTGCTGCGCCGCGGCGGCGGTCGCGGCGGCTCGGGATCGGAGGCGGCGGCCGAGCAGACCGTCCTGTCGGTGGCCGGCCTGGAGCTCGACGAGTCGCGGTGGGAGGTCCGCAGGGACGGCACGCCCGTGGACCTCTCCCCCACCGAGTTCCGCCTCCTGGCCTTCCTGATGCGCCACCCCGGGCAGGTGCTCACCAAGGCCCAGCTGCTGGAGCACGTCTGGGGCTTCGGCACCCAGTCCCAGGTGGTCGAGACCTACATCTCCTATCTGCGCCGCAAGCTGGACCCCCTCGGCCCGCCGCTGATCCACACCCAGCGCGGCGTCGGCTACGCGCTGCGTCCCTCGTCATGACCCTCGGGGGGCGGCTGCTCACGGGCCTGCTGTCGGTGACCGCGGTCGGGCTCGCGATGTTGTCGGTGGTGAGCGTGCTGGTGATGCGGGGGCACATGCTCGACCGCACCGACGCCTCGCTGACGGCGGCGGCGCACGGGTCGGCGGCGCGGCTGGTGCGGGCGTCCGGGATCGCGCTGGTGAACGCCAGCCCGACGTACGCGGTGGCCGTGCTCAACCTCACCACCGGGCGCGGGCGCCTGCTGGCCGGAGACGACACCGAGGCCGAGCACATGCCCGAGACCCTGGAACGGCTCGGCGGACGCGTCCTGGAGCCGCTGGCGGACAGCGGGACACCCTTCGCGCTGAGCACGAGACTGCGCGCGGCGGCGGCCCGGATGGACGTGGGGGACCGCATCGTGGTGGTGGCCGTGCCGCTGGACGAGGTGCGGGACGCCGTCAAGCGGCTCATCCTCACCGAACTGGTCACCGGCGTGGTGCTGATGGCGCTGCTGGCCCTGCTCGGCCGGTTCCTGATCGCCAAGGGGCTCGCCCCGCTGCGGCGAATGGCGAGCACGGCGCAGCTGGTGGCCGAGGGCGGCGACCTGTCGGAGCGCATGCCGGAGGGGCGATCGGAGGCGGGGCGGCTCGGCGCGGCCATCAACGTCATGCTCACCCGCATCCAGTACGCCTTCGCCGCGCGCTGGGCGTCGGAGGAACGGGTGCGCCGGTTCGCCGCGGACGCCTCCCACGAGCTGCGCAACCCGCTCACCACCATCCACGGGTACGCCGAGCTGTACCGTCAGGGCGCGATCCCGCCGGAGGAGACGCCGCAGGTGATGCGGCGCATCGAGGACGAGGCCGCGCGGATGGCGCGCCTGGTGTCGGAGCTGCTGGAGCTGGCGCGGCTGGACAAGGGCGCCGCGCTCGCCATGGCCCCCGTGGACCTCACCGCCCTGGCCGCCGAGGTCGTCGACGACTTCGCCGCCCTCAACCCCGACCACCCCGTGACCCTGGCCGCCCCCGGCGAGCTGGTCGCCGTCGCCGACGAGGCCCGCGTCCGGCAGGTCCTGGTCAACCTCCTCGCCAACGTCCGCGCCCACACCCCGCCCGGCACCCGCGCCACCGTCCGCCTCGCGCCCCCCGCCGTCCTGGAGGTCACCGACGACGGCCCCGGCATGCCCCCCGAGGTGGCCGCCATCGCCTTCGACCGCTTCCACCACACCGCGGAGAGCGACGGCTCAGGCCTCGGCCTCTCCATCGTCCAGGCCATCGCCATCGCCCACGGCGGCCAGGCCGTCCTGCGCTCCCTGCCCACCCAGGGCACCACCGTCCAGGTGACCCTTCCCACCCACCTGTAGCCTCCGCGGCGGCGCGGAAAATCGGTTGTCCCGGCGGGAGGGGACGCCGTAGCTTCATGGGTATGCGCAATTTCTCCTACTGAGAGTGCCGATCGGCCTGACGGCCGGTCCGTCGCTCGCTTCGGCTTTCTGATCCCGTCCGTCAAGACGCGGTGGCTGAGGCTCCGACCGGCATGTTCCTGCCGCGTCGTGATCCGTTAGGAGACTTCGTACATGCGTACCCGCGCCGCAAAGAAGGGCCGCAAGGCTCCCCGTCAGCTCCCCTCGCCGGAACTCAAGCCGCCGCTTCCCGAGCCGGGGCGCACGGTGCCGCTTCCTCTGCCGGAGCCCACCGTGCCGCCATTGCCGCGGCCCGAGCGCAAGCAGCCGGCGCCCCGCCGGATCAACCCGACACCGATCCCCGTACGGCGCACGCCACCTCCCAGGCGGCAGCCGAAGGGACGCTGACGGGTGACCCGGCGACGGCGGTGCCCCGCCCCGTTGGACGAGGCGGAGCACCGCCGTCAATTCCGGCCGTGACCGGCCGGAGCGGCTCGACGAGTCAGAGCCGCTCGATGATGGTGACGTTCGCCTGCCCGCCGCCCTCGCACATCGTCTGCAGGCCGTACCGGGCCCCGGTCCGCTCCACCTCGTGCAGCAGCTTGGTCATCAGGATGGCCCCGGTGCCCCCCAGCGGGTGCCCGAGGGCGATGGCCCCGCCGTTGGGGTTGGTGCGGGCCGGGTCGGCGCCGATCTCCTCCATCCAGGCCATCGGGACGGGCGCGAACGCCTCGTTGATCTCGATGACGCCGATGTCGTCGATGGACAGGCCCGACCGGGTGAGCGCCTTGCGGGTCGCGGGGATGGGCGCGGTCAGCATGTAGACCGGGTCGTCCCCGGTGAGCGCCAGCGTGACGATCCGGGCCCTGGGTGTCAGCCCGTGGTCCCTGACCGCCTGCTCGGACGCGATCAGCACGGCGCCGGAGCCGTCCGAGATCTGCGACGAGGTGGCGGCGGTGATCCGCCCGCCGTCGCGCAGCGTCTTCAGCCCGGCCATCTTCTCCAGCGTCGTGTCCGCCCGGGGCCCCTCGTCGTCCTCGACCCCGGCGATCGGGGCGATCTGGTCGCGGAAGTACCCGTTGGCGATGGCCTTGGCGGCCCGCTGGTGGCTCTCGTAGGCGTACTGCTCCAGCTGCTCGCGGCTGTATCCCCACTTGTCGCACATCAGCTCCGCGCCGCGGAACTGCGAGATCTCCTGCTTGCCGTACCGCTCCACCCACTTCTCGCCGAACGGGAACGGCATGCCCTTCTCCAGGGCGGCGGTGATGCTCGACCCCATCGGGACGATGCTCATCGACTCGACGCCGGCCGCGACCACCAGGTCCTGCGTGCCGGACATCACGCCCTGCGCGGCGAAGTGGATCGACTGCTGGGACGACCCGCACTGCCGGTCGATCGTCACGCCCGCCACCGACTCGGGCAGCCCGGCCGACAGCCAGGCGTTGCGCGCGATGTCCATGCTCTGCGGGCCGAACTGCATGACGCAGCCCATGATCACGTCGTCCACGGCGGCCGGGTCCACGCCCGTGCGGTCGACCAAGGCTCTGAGCGTGTGCGCCGCCAGATCCGTGGGGTGGACGGCGGACAGGCCGCCCTTCTTCTTGCCGACCGGGGAGCGGACCGCCCCGACGATGTACGCCTCTGCCACTAGTGCCTCCAGTGAACTCCTGGGACCCGCTCACCCGAAAACCGAGCGATGTTCGGTATTGGTTCGAGCGTATAACAGAATAATCGTCCGTGGCAGGCGGAGTGTTCCCCCGGGGTCAGCGGCGCGGCGCGGCGCGCGTGCCGGTCATCCTCGCGTAGACGATGACGTTGTCCTGGTAGTGGCCGGTCGTCCGGTTGTACGTCCCGCCGCAGGTGATCAGGCGCAGCTCGGCGTTCTCGGCGTCGCCGTACACGCGGTTGGTGGGGAACGTCAGCTTGTCGGCCTGCTCCACCCCGCCCACCGTGAAGATCGCCACCGTGCCGTCCATCCGGGTGACCTCGATGGTGTCGCCGTACTTCAGCTGGTCCAGCCGGGTGAACACGGCGGTGCGGGTGGTGGTGTCCTTGTGGCCGAGCATCACCGCGGGCCCCGACTGGCCGGCGGTGGGGCCGTACCGGTACCAGCCGACCAGGTTGGGGTTGTTGATGGGCGGCGTCTCGATCGCGCCGCGCTTGTCCAGACCGACCGACTTGATCGGCGCGTTGATCCCCAGCTTCTTGATGACCAGCCGCTTGGGTGTGGACGGCTGCATGGGCGGCGCCGGGGGCAGCGGGGGCGCGGGCGCCGGGGCCGTCGGCGCGGCCTGCGTCAGCGGCTGGCCCGGCCCGCCGGGGCCCACCGACGCGGGCAGGTTCTCCGGGGGCTGGGCCTGGAGCTTGAGCGGGGTGCGCCCGGCCAGGCCGTACTCGGCGGGCGCGTTGACCATGAGCAGCAGCCCGACCACGACCGTGACGACGCCCGCCACGGCGGCGAGGATCAGGATCCCGCGCAGCATCTGGCCGTGGTCGGCCTTCGGCTCGGGTTCAGGCTCCTGCCACTGGCCGTAGCCGTAGTAGACCTGTGGCATGTACGGCTGGCCGTGCACAGGCTGTGGATATCCAGGGTTGCCGTACCCCTCCGGCGGCGGGTACTCGGGCGGCATCGTCACGCCGGACCCCCGGTCAGCCCCGCTGCGGGCGACGGCGGCGCATCATCAGCCCGCCCACACCTGCCCCGAGGACCAGGATCGAGCCGACCGCGAGGAACATCCGCGCGTCCGGCCCCATGTCACCACCGCCACCGGTCGCCGCGCCACCGCCGGGCGTCCGCGTCACCTGCCGCCTCGGGCTCTGCGTCACGGTCTCGAAGACGGTGCGGGTGGGCTTCGGGCTGCTGCTGGTGGGGCTGGGGCTGGTCGTCGTCGGGGTGGGGCTGGGCGAGGGGCTGGTGGCAGCCGGGCTGCCGGTGGTCACCCCGAAGGTGATGGCGGCGGCGGCGGCCTCTGCGCTCGCGGGCGTGCAGGTGTACCAGGTGGCCGTCGCGGCTCCGGCGGCGCTCGGCACGATCTTCAGAGCGAACTTGTCCGGCCGGAGCCCCACGGTGCCAGTGGCCGTAGGCACCAACGTGACCACCATGGTCGGCAGCGGCACCGGGCTATTGGCGCCAACGTCGGTCAATGGCGTAGCAGTGCCGATAGCGGTCTTGGTCGTGGGCTGGGGCGCGATCGGCACACCGGACACAGCCACATCGCCCTCGGCGACAATCTTGTTGGACGCCGAGGAAGGCAGCAGGCTCGGCGCCGGGAGGAAAGACGTATCCGGCTGGTCCAGGTACCAGGTGACGGTCGCGGTGGCGCTCCGGATCGGCGTGGGGATCGGCGTGGCCAGTTCCACGTTGAGTTTGTAGGTGCCTCCCCCTGTACCGGCCGGCGGGGCGCAGGTGTACGAGACGTCCACCGGCGTGATGAGCGACGCGATCGCCGGAACCCCTCCGAGGAGTACGCCCGCAGTCAAGGATCCGGCCACGGCTGCTCTGGTGGCGATGCGACGCCGTGCCTTCGACTTCAGCACGTATATCTCCATTTCAGCGGCGATGACCGGTTTGCCAGGTCCAACAGAATCCCAGACCCAAGTCACAGTTCGGTACAGATCCTACGGAGCCTAGATCCCGCCTCGCTGTGATTTGGGGGTTGCAATCCAGATTTTCTGGTGTCACAGCAGCTCAGAGAGGTTTACGGATTGCAACTTTAATATGTCGGATCAATGGCGGACGGCGGCGGATCACCCTCCGTACACGCCTGCCGCCCCTCAGGCCCGGGACGAGAGCGTGGCGTAAACGATGATGTTGTCGGTGTAGCTGTGGCTGCGGGGGTTGAATATCCCGCCGCAGGTGATCAGGCGCAGGGCGGCGTGGTCCACGTGGCCGTAGACGCGCTTGGTGGGGAACCTGGCCTTGCTGGCCTGTTCGGCGCCGTCCACGGTGAACACCGCCGTCGAGCCGTCCGCGCGGGTGACGGTGATCTTGTCGCCCCGGCTGAGCTCGCGCAGCCTGCCGAACACGGCCGGGCCGCGCCGGGTGTTCACGTGCCCGAGGATCACGGCGGGCCCCGCCTCCCCCGGGGACGGTCCGAGCCGGTACCACCCCGCCAGCTTCGGCCGGTCCAGCGGGGGCACCTCGATCTCCCCGGACTTCCGCACCCCGACCGACGTCAGCGGAGCGTCCACCCCGATCCTCGGGATCTTGACCCTGGTCGGCGCCGACATGCGGAGCGTCGTCGCCGGAGGCGCGGCGGGGTCCGGCGGCCCGGCGGTCGCGGTCACCTCGACCTGCGGCGCACCCTCTCCACCGGGCCCGACGGTCCTGGTGACCACCGAGACCGGATCGTCGTCCACGGCCGCCGCTCCCCGGGCACCGTCCCCGCTCGCCGCACCGTCCAGGCTCACCGAGGCGCCCGGCGACGCACCGGGAGCGGCGGCGGGGTCCCCGGGGTGCGGCGCGGGCGCGAGGTACATCAGCAGCCCCGCCATCACCAGACCGACCCCCGCCAGCGACCCGAGCGCCAGCAACACCGGCGGCAACACCGCTCCGGCGCGTCCCCGCGTCCGTTTCCCGCTCGGTACGGCCCCGCTCGCGGACCCCTGCGCACCATCCGCGGACGCCTGCGCACCATCCGCGGACGCCTGCGCAACGTCCCTGGCCGCGGACCCGTGCACACCGTCCCCGGTCGCGGAGCCCCGCGTACCCTCCCCGGTCGCCCCGGGGGCCTGTTCTTCGTCTTCGGGTGGCGGCGCGTCGGTCACCCCCGGCCCTCCTCCACGTGGACGGCCGGTTCCGTGCCCTGGAGGCGGCGGCGTCGCACCAGGCCGCCCGCGATCCCGGCGGCCGTCAGGACGGTGCCGTACCCGATCAGCAGGGGCGCGGCGGTGCCGTCCCCCGGGGCCTCACCGGTCTGGGCGCCGCCTCTGGGAGTGACCCTGACCTGCGGCGTCCGGCTCGGTGTGCGGGTGGGGGTGCGAGTGACGGTCGCGGTGGCGGTGGGGGCGCCGTGTCCCAGGCCGCCGCCGGACAGGACGATCACGCCCCGGGCCGAGTCGTCCCCGTCGGTGATCTGCCCGTCGCCGTCGTCGTCCTCATCGTCGTCGTCATCATCGTCGGGGGCCGGGACGATCTCCACGGTCACGGGCTTGGAGGTGCCGGTGTACTTACACGTGGTCTTGAAGTAGTCCGGCGGGGCGGACAGCTCACGGGTGATCAGGTCGAAGGCGTCGACGGCCATGACCTTGTTGGTGGCGTCGGCGGGCGCGACGTTCTTGAAGGTGACGGTGTGCTCCCCGTATGGGAGATCGGTCTTCGACCACAGCACCTGCTGGGCCTTTGGCGTCGGCTCCGGTGCCGGATCGTGGGCGTTCACTTTTTCGAGGAGAACGGGAGGCGTGCCCATGGACACCTCGAACTCGCCTACCGTCTCGACCCGCTCGCCGATGTAGGACAAGCCCGTCCCGACGAACGTCACCGTCGCCGAGTCATCCCGTGCGGCGGTGGCGTGAAGGTCGTCCTGGTAGTCGCCGTACGTGGACCGGTTCGGGGCGTAGAACCAGGACGTCCCCTGGTAGGCGATGGGACCGTGCGTGTGCGGCGCCGTCCCGGCGGGGCCTTCAGCCGGGTCATCGGTGTCGTTGACCCGGACCTTGTCGGCGGGTGGAATGAAACCAAGGACCAGGTCGCCGGGGGTGATGGTGAGCTTGCCTGTTTCGGTGGTGGCGACCGAGCCGGCGATGGGGGCCGGGAGTTCCAGCGGGCCGCCCTTGGCGAGTGCGGCCTGGTCCTTGCCGCCCGTGGAGTCGAGGGTGCCCTCCCACAGGCCCGTCACCTTGGCGGTGCCGGTGGCGACGAGGCGCCCGCCCGCCTTGAAGGCGGCGGAGGAGGCGAGGGGCGACTTGCTGAGCGTCCAGTTCAGGGGCAACCGCTCGCCGACCTTCACCGAGGTCGGGAGGGACACATCGACCATGATCGTCTGGGGGCCGGTCGCCGGAAGGAGCGCACCGCCGGCGCAGGTGTACTCGTACACGTAGTGGCCGGTGTCGGCGGCGCCCGGGGCAGGCGGGAGGAGGACGACCGCGGTGCAGGCGGCGAGCGCCGACACCGTGAGCACGCCACGGAACTTGATCGCCCATCCACTCACGGGAGGGCCTCCGATCATCCGGTGTCCGACCACGAACCGAAGAGAGATCGTATGACGATTGCCTCGCACGGCGATCGGCAAGGGAAGAAGGCCACGGGGAAAGTAGCGGATTTGTGATGTGAGGTCGCAGTAGTCGGATCACCTGGGCCTGGGTGGGCCGCGATCCAGCAGAACCGTATTCTGTTCCACGAATTCCCCCAAGGAGGACAGACGAATGCGGCGAGACCTCTTCGACGAGGAGCACCTGCTCTTCCGTGACACCGTGCGCGAGTTCATGGAGCGCGAGGTCGTCCCCCACCACGCCCAGTGGGAGAAGGACGGCATCGTGCCGCGCGAGGTGTGGAAGAAGGCCGGGGAGCTCGGCATGTTCGGCTTCTCGGTGCCGGAGGAGTACGGCGGCTCGGGCATCACCGACTTCCGGTACAACACGGTGATCGTCGAGGAGATCATCAGGGCCGGTGCCAGCGGGCTGGGCTTCGGCCTGCACAACGACATCATGGCGCCGTACCTGGTCGACCTCACCGGCGACGAGCAGAAGCAGCGCTGGCTCCCCGGCTTCGTGTCCGGCGAGCTGATCACCGCCATCGGCATGACGGAGCCCGGCGCGGGCAGCGACCTGCAGGGCGTCCGGACGACGGCGGTCCGCGAGGACGACCACTACGTCGTCAACGGCCAGAAGACCTTCATCACCAACGGCATCAACTCCGACCTGGTGGTCGTCGTCGCCAAGACCGACCCCGCCGCCGGGGCCCGCGGCATCACCCTGCTGGTGGTCGAGCGCGGCATGGACGGCTTCTCCCGGGGGCGCAACCTGGAGAAGATCGGCATGCACGCCCAGGACACCGCGGAACTGTTCTTCGAGAACGTCCGGGTCCCGGTGGCCAACCGCCTGGGCGACGAGGAGGGCCAGGGCTTCATCCAGCTCATGGTCAACCTCCCGCAGGAGCGGCTCTCCATCGCCGTGGCCGCCGTGGCCGCCGCCGAGACCGTCCTGGAAGCGACGATCGAGTACTGCAAGAACCGCAAGGCGTTCGGCCGCAACATCGGTTCCTTCCAGAACACCCGCTTCGTCCTGGCCGAGCTGGCCACCGAGGTGGAGATCGCCCGCCACTACGTGGACAAGTGCATCATCGCGCTCAACGCCAAGGAACTCACGGTCGTCGACGCCGCCAAGGCCAAGTGGTGGACCACCGAGATCCAGCACAAGGTCATCGACCGCTGCCTCCAGCTGCACGGCGGCTACGGCTACATGACCGAGTACCCGGTGGCCCGCGCCTGGATGGACAGCCGTGTGCAGACCATCTACGGCGGCACCACCGAGATCATGAAGGAGATCATCGGCCGCTCCTTCGGCTTCTGACCCCCCGCCCGCCCCGCGCCGGCGGCGGCGCGGGGCGGCGTCGGTGACACCCGGTGGGCGGGGTGTTTCACTGTGGGGATGGGGCTGGTATACGAGAGGCGCGGGAGCGGGGAGCCGCTGGTCCTGCTGCACGGGATCGGGCACCGGTGGCAGGCCTGGGAGCCGGTCATGGGAGCGCTGGCGGAGCGGCGGGACGTGATCGCGGTCGACTTCCCGGGGTTCGGGGCGTCGCCGCCGCTGCCCGGGGGGACGCCGTACAACGCGCAGACGCTGGCCGACTCGATCGAGAGGTTCTGCGCGGAGCTCGGCGTGGTGAAGCCGCACGTCGCGGGGAACTCACTCGGCGGGTACGTGGCGCTGACCCTCGCCGCGAGAGGCACCGTCAGGACGGCGACCGCGCTGTCCCCGGCCGGATTCTGGGCTGGCGCGGAGGCGACGTACGCGCGGGTGCTGCTCAAGGCCCTGCGCCGGGCGACCGAGGCCATGCCGGACGAGAGCATCGAGCCCGCCGCCCGGACGTGGGCCGGCCGGGTGGTGACGATGGGACTGATCGTCGCCAGGCCGGCCCGGAAGACCCCCGAGGCGACGGTCGCCGACATGCGCGGGCTGCGGGACGCCGTGGGATTCGCCGAGACGCTGGAGTCCTTCAAGGCGGTGGTGCCGCCCGCCCGTCCCAAGGTGCCGGTCACCATCGCCTGGGGCGAGCACGACAGGGTGCTGCCGCGCCGCCAGGCGGTCCGCGCGGCCAAGTGGTCGGAGCGGCGGGTGCTGCTGCTCAAGGGCTGCGGTCACGTCCCGATGAGCGACGATCCCGCGCTGGTCGCGCGGGTGCTGCTGGACGGCAGCGCCGGCTGAAGCTCAGCGGAAGGTCTGGGTGTACACGGCGAGCACGACGACCGCGAAGGTCAGCATCACCCCGGTGTAGGCGATGGGCCCGAAGCGCAGCCTCCGGCGCACGCGGTTCAGCCCCCACGCGAACAGGAACGCCAGGAAGATCAGCAGGATCAAACCGCCGTTGTCCACCGCCACCGCCTCCTGGGTCACGCCCCGTCAAGGGTTCCGCCGCTGACCAGTATGCGGCGCCGCGCCGCCGGACGCGGGAGCCGCGCGGCCTCCGGTATGAAAGGCCCCCGTGATTCGTGACCCGCCGACCGGAATCGCCGGGAGTCAGCGGGCGCGGGTGGGGATCTCGAACCAGACGGCCTTGCCTTCCTTGGTGGGGCGGGAGCCCCAGCGGCGGGCCAGCTGGTCGACCAGGTAGAGGCCCCGGCCGCCTTCGTCGTTCTCGCCCGCGCTGCGGATGCGGGGCAGGCGGAGATCCTGGTCGAAGACCTCGACCCAGATGGACTCGTCGCCCCGGCGCAGGCGGAGGGTGAATTCCTTCTCGTTGACGATGTCGCTGTCCAGGCCGGGGACGTCCCAGGACTCGTCGAAGGGGAGCGGGGGGCCGTCCATCATGACGAGCTCGCGGCGCGGGACACTGGAGCTGGCGGCGTGCAGGACGACGTTGGTGACGACCTCGGAGACCAGGAGGCAGGCCAGCTCGGCCTTCTCGTCGGGCACGCCCCAGCCGGTGAAGGCCTCGGAGGCCATGCGGCGGGCCTCGCCGACCATGATGGGCTGGGCCGGGAAGGTGCGCTCCTCGTAGGGGAGCTCCTTGCCGGCGGAGCGGACCACCAGGATGGCCATGTCGTCGTCGATCTCGCCGGGCACGGCCTCGGTGGCGGCGTCGGCGATGCGCTCGACGGTGTCGGCGGACGCCTTGGCGACCTCTTCGCGCAGGACGCGCAGCATCTCGTCGTAGCCGACCTGCGGGTCGGCGGAGTCGCGGGTGGGGCGGCGGTCGAGCAGGCCGTCGGTGTACAGCAGGAGGGCGGCGCCGGGGGGCAGCACCCGGGTCTCCTCCTTGTACACGAGGTCGGCGTGCATGCCTTTGGCGCTCACCCCGAGTGGCTGGCCGACCTCGGAGATGTCCAGCTCGGTGACTATGCCGTCCACGATCAGCAGGGGCGGCGCGTGCCCGGCGTTGGCGAACGACAGCTGGCGGGACCAGGCGTCGTACACGAGGTACTGGCAGGTGACGATGGGGGGGACGCCGACGTCGAACTCGTCCTCCTCGGGGGCGGCGACGATGCGGGTCCACTCGTCGAGCCGGGCGAGGATGTCGGCGGGTGACTTGTCGTCCTGGGCGAAGGCGCGCAGCGCGGCGCGGAGCTGGCCCATGACGGCGGCGGCCTTGGCCCCGCGCCCCTCGACGTCGCCGATGACGATGCCGACGCGGCCCGCCGACAGCGGGATGACGTCGTACCAGTCGCCGCCGACCTGGGTCTGGATGCCCTGGCCGTGGGAGGCGAGCGGCGCGGCGGGTTCGTACCTGACCGCGATCTCGAGCCCGTCGAACTGGGGCAGCGCGCGGGGCAGCAGGTATTTCTGGAAGGACTCGGCGGTGTGCCGCTCCTCCTCGAACAGCAGCGCGTTGTCGACCGCGATGGCGACCCGGGTGGCGATGGCCCCGACGAAGTCGCGGTCGAAGGCGTCGTAGTGGGGGGACCGGCGGTCGGTGAGGTTGGACAGGCCGAGGTACATCAGGCCGAGGGTCTCGCCCCGGGCGCACAGCGGCGCGACGATGGCGGACGTCATGCCGATCTCGCCGCACAGCCTGCTGCTCGCCTCGCTCGGCGCGGGGTAGCTGCTCTGCGCGAAGTCCTCGACGAGGATGGTCTCCTGCCGCCGCAGCGCGATCTCGGCGTAGTGGCCGGCGGGGTAGTGGATGTCGGAGCCGACGGGGCGCCAGGTGCCCGGCGGGGGGGTCCAGCCCTTGACGTGGGTGGAGACCTTGCGGATCAGCCGGTCGCCCTCGTTGAGCTCGATGAAGCAGTGGTCGGCGAACTGGGGCACCAGCATCTCGGCGACGCGGTTGAGGGTCTCGCCGACGTGCAGGGAGCCGGCGAGGCGCTCGCCGATGCGCTCCAGCAGCCCGAAGCGGTCTTTTTCGCGCTCGTTGCTGCGCATCGCCTCACGGGCGGTGATCACGATGCCGGTGACCGACCCGGAGGGGTGGCGCAGCGGCACGGCCTGCGCCCGGACGTAGATGATCGTGCCGTCCGCCCGCAGGACGTCGAAGGTGCCCTCCCAGACGCCGCCCTTGAGGACGTGCTTGGCCAGCTCGACGGCCAGGGGGTGGTCCTTCTCCATGATGCCTAAGGACAACGCGGCCTGGTCGGGGCCCGCGGACCTGTCGGCGTGGCCGAACAGGCGCTCGGCGAACGGGTTCCAGTAGAGGACGTTGCTGAAGCGGTCGGTGACCACCACCGCCATTTCGGCGTGGTCGAGCACCGAGCCCGCCGTCAGATGATCGGTCGCGTCCTGCGAGAGGTCCCCCCATCGCTTCATGACGCGACCACCCCCGCGCGGGGGCCCTCGGGGAAGACGACCACGTGCGCTCCTGGAGCGGTGTCGGCGACACGATGACGGGCACCCGGGCAGGCCGGGCCGCACACATCGTGTACCGCGGGAAGGGGGAAACCCATGGCGGGAATCAACCAAGAACGCCTTGAGCCGTCAGCGTCTAGACACGAAGACGTGCGCGGCGACATCACGCGGGATGTTCGCGGGAGTACTGTCCGCTTCATCGTCACCTGTCACCCGTACACCGTCGTCGCTCGCCGCGAGCGTCACCTCGCGTCCGGGTTGTATCCCAACTTGCTTGAGTTTAAGCATCACGGTGGGATCACTTTGCACTTGTTCGCTAATTCGCCGCACCACCACGGGCAGGTCACCCACGCCCACGAGGTCCAGCATGGCGGCGATGGTCTCGCCCTCGGCCTTGTCGGGCTCGACGACGCCGAGCTCGTCCAGCCCGGGGATGGGGTTGCCGTGGGGGCAGACGACGGGGCTGTCCAGGAGGCTGACCAGCCTGCTCTCCACGGATTCGGACATTACGTGCTCCCACCGGCACGCCTCGACGTGGACCTCTTCCCACGGCAGGCCGATGACCTGTGTGAGGAGGCACTCGGCCAGGCGGTGCTTGCGCATCACCCGGGTGGCCAGTGTGCGGCCGAGATCGGTCATGGCGAGGTGACGGTCGCCCTCGACGCGGACGAGGCCGTCGCGCTCCATGCGTGCCACCGTCTGGCTGACCGTCGGACCACTCTGCTGCAGTCGCTCGGCGATGCGCGCGCGCAGCGGGACGATCCCCTCTTCTTCCAGCTCGTAGATCGTGCGGAGGTACATCTCCGTGGTGTCGATCAAGCCGTGTGCGGTCAAGGTTCCTCCCCTCCCGATATCCCCGATGCTACGTCCAGCTCCGGGGTGGAAAGCCGCGTGCGAGCAGGCGGAGGGACGGTCTCCCCAGAGACTTGGTCACGACGTCCGGACAGAGCTTACGCAGACCGACTGACAGAACCGGTCGGGCAGGCGGGCGGCAGCGGCGCAAAGAGGACGTGATTCCATTACAAGCATCTCACTCTTCGGCGCCCCCGTCGCGTGTATGTCCAGAACGTGATCATTGTGCCGCGTCGTCGAGCCGCCGCCCGAGGCGTTCGCTCGCGTCGTAGCGCCGGAAAGCCGGGACGGCGAGCCCCACGACGACCACCAGCACCGCGCACACCAGCCCGCCGCCCGCCCAGGCGGGCACCAGTCCGAACGCGCTCGCCGTCGCCCCGGCCCGCAGGTCGCCGAGGCGCGGCCCGCCGGCCACCACGACCATGAACACCCCCTGCATGCGCCCGCGCATGTCGTCGGGGGCGTACGTCTGCAGGATGGTCTGCCGCCAGACCGCCGACACCAGGTCCAGGGCCCCGCCCACGGCGAGCAGCACGACCACCAGCCACAGGTGGTCGGTGAACGCGGCGGCGGTCACGGTCAGCCCCCACAGCGCGATCACCCACGTCAGCGCGAGCCCCTGCCTGCGTACGCGGCCGACCCACCCCGACAGCAGGCCCGCGGCGACCGCTCCGATGGCGATGCTGGCCGACAGCCAGCCGAACGCCACGGCGGACCCGCCGAACCGCTCGGCGGCCAGCTCGGGGAACAGCGCCCTCGGCAGCGCGAACGCCATGGCGATGATGTCGACCACGAACGACATGAGCACCACCGGGTGCCCGCCGATGTACCGCAGTCCGTTGACCACCGAACGCAGGCCGGGCCGGATCACGTCCCCGATGGGGGGCAGGCGCGGCAGCCGCACGGCGGCGTAGAGGCCGGCGCCGAACAGAAGTGCGTCGATGAGGTAGGCGGTGGAGTAACCGGACTTGGCGAGCACGACGCCCGCCAGGAGCGGTCCCGCGACCGAGCCCGCGCTGCTGACCAGGAAGTTGAGCGTGTTGGCCGCCGCGACCCGCTCGGGCGGCACCAGCCGGGGGATGATCGCCCCGCGTACGGGCGAGGTGACCGCGAAGCCGGTGGACTGCACGGCGATCACCATGATGATGAACAACACGTTGTTCATCCCCGTCCAGGCGTGCACCAGCAGCGCCAGGGTGGCCGCCCAGGCGACCAGCGAGCCGGTGATCAGCAACCGGCGCCGGTCCACGGCGTCGGCGACCGCGCCGCCCCACAGCCCGAACACCACCAGGGGGATCAGGTTGGCCGGGCCGAGCAGGCCCACCCACAGCGACGATTTGGTGATCTCGTACACCTGCGCGCTGACCGCCACCGAGGTCAGCTGGAAGCCGATGAACGAGACACCCTGCCCGACCAGCAGCCGCCGGTAGGCGGGGGTGCGGAGCGGGCGGGTGTCCACGGCGACACGTCTCAGTGCTGACTGGGCCCCCGGCATACCCCCACCTCACGCACTCCGGACAAGATGCCGGACATTGGTATAACTCCGGCACCTTATCCGTACTGCCTGCGTGATCTTCCTCAGGGGGCCAGGCGCTCCAGGATCCAGGACTCGCCCGAACGGCGGTAACGCAGCCGGTCGTGCATGCGGTCGATCTGGCCCTGCCAGAACTCCACCTCGGTGGGCACCACCCGGAAGCCGCCCCAGAACTCCGGCATCGGCGGCTCCTCCGGCCACCGATCCTCCAGCTGCCGGTACCGCTCGTCGAGCTGCTCGCGCGAGCGCACCACGGCGGACTGCCGCGACGCCCACGCGCCGATGCGCGAGCCGTAGGGACGGGAGTGGAAGTACGCGGCGGACGCCTCGCGGGGCAGCCGCACCACCGGCCCCTCCACACGCACCTGGCGGCGCAGCGGGTGCCAGGGGAACACCAGGCCGCCGCGCGGGTTCTCGGCGAGGTCGCGGCCCTTGCGCGACTCGTAGTTGGTGTAGAAGACGAAACCCTCCTGGTCGTACCCCTTGAGCAGGACGGTGCGGGCGCTCGGCCTGCCGCCCGCGGAGGCGGTGGCGAGGATCATGGCGTTGGGCTCGGGCAGGCCCGCCTCGACGGCGTCGGCGAACCACGCCGCGAACTGCGTGACCGGGTCGGCGGCGAGGTCGGCCTCACGCAGCGGCCTGCCCTCATATGTTCGGCGAAGCCCGGCGAAGTACGGCGGGCTCGATGCGGCATCCACGGATCGGTATTCTTCCGCGTCCCCCCACGATCACGACAGCGCCCCCCACCTGCGCCGATCCTCTTCCGGCGGGTCCGGGGGCGGAGCACTCGCGTCAAGGGGGTTGAATATGACCCGCCGGTATCTCGACATCAAGGCTTTGACTCAAGAAAGGGAGGCGGCCGCGAATGTCCGACTTCAAACCCGGGCTGGAAGGCGTAGTAGCGTTCGAGACCGAGATCGCGGAACCGGACAAAGAAGGGGGCGCCCTTCGTTACCGGGGCGTCGACATCGAAGAGCTGGTCGGCCGGGTGTCCTACGGAAACGTCTGGGGCCTGCTGGTCGACAACAAGTTCAAGCCGGGCCTGCCTCCGGCCGAGCCGTACCCCATCCCCGTCCACTCCGGTGACATCCGTGTCGACGTCCAGAGCGCCTTGGCCATGCTGGCCCCGGCCTACGGCTTCCGACAGCTTCTCGACATCGGTGAGGAGCAGGCCCGCGAAGACCTCGCGCGCGCCTCCGTCACCGCTCTCTCCTTCGTCGCCCAGTCCGCCCGCGGCCTCGGCCTGCCGATGGTGCCGCAGGCCCGCGTGGACGAGGCGTCCTCCATCGTCGAGCGGTTCATGGTCCGCTGGCGCGGTGAGCCCGACCCCAAGCACGTGAAGGCCATCGACGCGTACTGGACCTCCGCCGCCGAGCACGGCATGAACGCCTCCACGTTCACCGCGCGGGTGATCGCCTCCACCGGCGCGGACGTCGCCGCGGCGCTGTCCGGCGCGGTCGGCGCCATGTCCGGGCCGCTGCACGGGGGCGCCCCCGCCCGCGTGCTGCACATGATCGAAGAGGTCGAGCGCATCGGCAACGCCGAGACCTACGTCAAGCAGGCGCTGGACAAGGGCGAGCGGCTGATGGGCTTCGGCCACCGGGTGTACCGGGCCGAGGACCCGCGGGCCCGCGTGCTGCGCCGCACCGCCCAGGAGCTCGACGCGCCCCGGTACGAGGTGGCCTGCGCCCTGGAGAACGCCGCGCTGGCCGAGCTGCACGCCCGCAAGCCCGACCGCGTGCTCGCCACCAACGTGGAGTTCTGGGCGGCGATCATCCTGGACTTCGCCGAGGTGCCCCCGCACATGTTCACCTCGATGTTCACCTGCGCCCGCACCGCGGGCTGGGCCGCGCACATCCTGGAGCAGAAGCGCACGGGCAGGCTGGTCCGCCCCAGCGCCCGCTACGTCGGCCCGCCGCAGCGTTCGATCAGCGAGGTCCCCGGCGCCGACGAGGTCGCCGGCGCGCTCTGAGGTCCCACCGGCCGGCCCTCCGCGCACCGGCCGTCCCGCCCCTCGCACTCCGCCAAGAACGGCGCCCCCCGTACACGGCCCGCAGCCCTGGTTGCGGGCCTTCCGGCGTTCACAGCCCCTACCGGGCCGATTCTTTACCCCGGCCGGACATCTCAGGATCCGGACCGGGGACATGACCACGGGCACGCCTCACTACCCTGGATGGGTGGCTGACATCGTGATTCCCGCTGAACTCAAGCCCGCGGACGGCCGTTTCGGCTCCGGGCCTTCGAAGGTACGCCCCGAGCAGCTCGAGGCGCTGGCCAGGTCCGGCGCGAGCCTCATGGGCACCTCACACCGGCAGAAGCCGGTGAAGTCCCTGGTGCGCAGGGTCCGCGAAGGGCTGACCGAGCTGTTCTCGCTTCCCGAGGGGTACGAGGTGGTGCTCGGCAACGGCGGCACCACCGCGTTCTGGGACATCGCCGCCTTCGGGCTGATCAGGGAGCGGTCCCAGCACCTCAGCTTCGGCGAGTTCTCCTCGAAGTTCGCGGCCGTCGCCGCCAAGGCCCCGTGGCTGGGCGACCCCAGCGTGATCAAGTCCGAGCCGGGCACCCACCCGCTGCCCCGCGCCGAGGAGGGCGTCGACGTCTACGCGCTGACGCACAACGAGACCTCCACCGGTGTGGCGATGCCGATCGAGCGGGTCGGCGGCGACGACGCGCTGGTGCTGGTGGACGCCACCTCGGGCGCGGGCGGCCTGCCGGTGCGGGCCTCGGAGTTCGACGTCTACTACTTCGCGCCGCAGAAGAGCTTCGCCTCCGACGGCGGCCTGTGGCTCGGCCTGTTCTCGCCGCGCGCCCTGGAGCGGGTGTCCGAGATCGCGGCGTCCGGCCGGTTCGTGCCCGAGTTCTTCAGCCTGCCGACGGCGGTGGACAACTCCGCCAAGGACCAGACCTACAACACCCCCGCGGTGGCGACGCTGATCCTGCTGGCCGACCAGCTCGACTGGATGAACGGTAACGGCGGCCTGGACTTCACCACCGGCCGCACGGCCGACTCGGCCTCCCGGCTGTACACCTGGGCCGAGAAGACGGCCTACACCACGCCGTTCGTGGCCGACCCGGCGCAGCGGTCCAACGTCGTGGGCACCGTCGACTTCTCCGCCGAGGTGGACGCCGCCGAGGTGGCGAAGGTGCTGCGCGCCAACGGCATCGTGGACACCGAGCCGTACCGCAAGCTCGGCCGCAACCAGCTGCGGGTCGCGATGTTCCCCGCGGTCGACCCGGCCGACGTCGAGGCGCTCACCGCCTGCGTCGACCACGTGGTCGAGCGGCTCTAGGACGACCGGCCGGTCCGGGCCTTCTTCTTTCCAGGCCCGGACGGCTAGGGCGCGGGCGGGGGCACCCAGCCGGGGCCGCCGACGTGCTTGTGCTCGCCGGTGCGGCGGGCCAGCTCCTCCAGCAGGCGCAGGGCGTCGTCGAGGTCGACGCTCTGCGCGAAGCAGCTCAGCACCGGGGCGCGGTCCGGGCTCTCGGCCAGGGCCTCCAGCATGACGGCGGTGACGTGCTCGTCCCTGGAGCGGCGGGCGGAGTAGCGGAACGCCTTGCGCTCGGCGGTGCGGCTCAGCAGCCCCTTTTTCACGAGGCGCTCGGCCACCGTCTGGACTGTTGTGTAGGCCAGCAGTTTGTCGGCGTCGGCGTTGAGCATCCCCTGGAGCTCACGCACGAGCATCGGCCGCGTGGAATCCCAGAGCACCTCCATGATGGCGCGCTCTAAAGATCCCAGATTATGCACTCTCATATTGTCCCTCAGGCGTCCCTATCGCGACTAGTTAAGCTGAGCATCGCCCGAGTTTGCGGTAGTAATGGATATTTCATCGCCTCTGAGGGTGAATATCCCATAATAAGGTGCTTTCAGGCGATTTCCCGCCGCCTCCGGCGGCGTAGCGTCCAGGCGGCCAGCACCCCGCCGATCAAGCCGAACAGGTGCCCCTGCCAGGAGATTCCCGGTTGCCCGGGCAGCACTCCCTCGATCAGGGAGTAATACAGCGCGGCCACGACGACCCCGAGCACGATGTCCAACAGATGCCGGTCGAACAACCCCCGAGTCACGACATATCCGAAATAGCCGAAGACCAGTCCACTGGCCCCCACGGTCAACCCCGGAGGGCTGAAGAACCAGACCCCGAGACCGCTGACGACGATGACGATCAGGCTGGCCGCCGCGAACCGGCCGACCCCCCGCAGCGCGGCCAGGAACCCGAGAATGGCCAGCGGCACGGTGTTGGCCATCAGGTGGGCGAATCCGGCGTGCAGGAACGGCGCCGCGAATATCCCCGGCAGGCCGCGCACCTCATGCGAAATGATGCCGTATTGGTCCAGGTGCAGGGCCAGCACGTAGTCGGCGATCTCCAGCGCCCACTCGATCACGATCAGCAGCATGATCACGAACACCGCGCCGAGCGCCCCGGTGAGCAGGCCGACCACGCGCCTCTTGACCCGATCGCCGGAGGATCGTCCGGCCGGCGCGAGCCGGGTGGCGTAGTCGCCCATGGTTCTCCTTCGTAACGGGCCATCGCCCCGTCGGCCCATTGGAACGTGCTTTGCCCCCCTTTTACCGTACGCGATGGGTGTTTAACCTGTGTTCCGGGCGGAACGGGAAAAGGCGCATGCCGACCGGGCCGGCACGCGCCTCGTGCGCACCGGGCGGCGGGGCCGCCCGGCCGTGTTCACTCTCCCGCCCACCTCGGGGCACGCTTCTCCGCGAACGCCGCGGCACCCTCCATGGCGTCCTTGGAACCGAACACCGAGTTCACGATGGAGGCCTGCTTGGCGAACATCTCGGCCTGCGACCAGTCCGCCGACTCGGTGACCAGCCGCTTGGTCGCCAGCAGCGCCAGCGGCGCGTTGGCCGCGATCTTCCCCGCGATCTCCTTGGCCGCCGCGAGCGCCTCACCGGCCGGGGTCACGCGGTTCACCAGCCCGAGCTCGTACAGCCGTCCCGCCGGGTAGTGGTCGCCGGTCAGGGCGATCTCCATGGCGATGTGGTACGGGATGCGGCGCGGCAGTCGCAGCACGCCGCCCGCCGCGGCCACCAGCCCGCGCTTGGGCTCCGGCAGGCCGAACTTGGCCTCCTCGGACGCCACCACGATGTCGCAGGACAACACCAGCTCGAAGCCGCCCGCCAGGGCGTACCCCTCGACGGCCGCGACGACCGGCTTCTTCGGCGGGGCCTCGGTGATGCCGCCGAACCCGCGGCCCTCCACGTGCGGGAAGTCGCCGGTGAGGAAGCCCTTCAGGTCCATCCCGGCGGAGAACGTGCCGCCCGCGCCGGTCAGGACGTACGCGGCGACGTCCTTGCGCTCCTCCAGTTCGTCCAGCGCCGCCACGACGCCGCGCGCCACCGTGCCGTTGATGGCGTTCTTCACCCGCGGACGGTTGATGGTGATGACGGCGATGCCGCCCTCCACCTCGACGAGAACCTCGTCAGACACCGGTGTACCTCCGTTCGATCGGTTCGGCCTGGCTCACTTGGGCTGGAAGCGGATGCCGCCGTCGAAGCGGATGACCTCGCCGTTCATGTAGTCGTTCTCGATCAGGGCGCGCACCAGGTGCCCGAACTCGGACGCGCGGCCCATCCGCTTGGGGAACGGCACCGGCGCCGAAAGCTTGGCCTTGAACTCTTCGGCCTGGGGGCCGCTGCCGTAGATCGGGGTGTCGATGATGCCGGGGCAGATCGTGAGCACCCGGACGCCGATCGCCGCGAGGTCGCGGGCCGCGGGCAGGGTCATGCCGATGATGCCGCCCTTGGACGCCGAGTAGGCGATCTGGCCGGTCTGGCCCTCGATGCCGGCCACTGAGGCGGTGTTGACGACGACGCCGCGGGCGCCGTCCGCGTCGGCGGGCTCGGTCTTCGCCATGGCCGCCGCGCCGATGCGCATGAGGTTGAAGGTGCCGATCAGGTTGACGTCGATCACCTTGCGGTAGCTGGCCAGGTCGTGCGGCGAGCCGTCCCGCCCCACCGTGCGGGACGCCCAGCCGATGCCCGCGCTGTTGACCACCGCGCGAAGGGGCTTGCCGGTCGCCACGGCGGCGTCCACGGCCGCCTGCACCGAGGCCTCGTCGGAGACGTCCGTGTGCACGAAGACGCCACCGAGTTCGTCGGCCAGAGCCTTGCCGCGTTCGGTGTTCAGATCGGCGATCACGACGGTGGCGCCGATGCCCGCCAGCTCGCGCACCGTGGCCTCACCGAGCCCGCTGGCGCCGCCTGAGATGATTGCTGCTGCTCCGTTCAGGTCCATAGCCTGGACCCTAACGTGCCAACCGAACGAAGTTCTACTGGGAGTGGCTCAAATCTCCGCCGAGACCGCGGCCGCGACGTCCGGGTAGACCTTGATGCGGCGGTCCAGCCCGGTGGTGCGCAGGATGCGGGCCACCGGGGCCTGTGGCGCGGCCAGCGAGACGCCGCCGCCCTCACCCGTCGCCAGGCGCCAGGCCTCGATCAGCACCGACAGACCGCTTGAGTCCATGAAGGACAGCTCGCCCAGGTCGAGGACCAGTTTACTGCTGTCCTTCTTGATCGCGTCGCGCACCTCGTCGCGCAGGAACGGCGCGGTGAACAAATCAAGCTCGCCCTCGACAGCGACGACGACGGCGTCCCCGAACGCGCGCCGCGCGAGCCGCAGCTTCATGTGGAACCTCCTCGCGGGCCCACTTTACTTCGCCTACACCGTGCCAGAGGTCACCCAACCATAAGATCGTGTGTTCCACCACACGGTGGCGGCGTGGCGCTTGACTGGCGAGGGTCAAGACCGGCCGACCGGCACGGAGAAGCCGAACGGCAACTCCAGGCGGTGCGCGGCCAGCAGGGCCGGGTCGGCCAGGATGTCGCGGGTCGGGGCGTCCGCCGCGATCACCCCGCCGGAGAGGATCAGCGAGCGGTCGCACAGCTCCAGGGCGTACGGAAGGTCGTGGGTCACCATCAGCACCGTCACGTCCAGGGAACGCAGGGTCTCGGCCAGCTCGCGCCGGGCCGCCGGATCCAGGTTGGACGACGGCTCGTCCAGCACGAGGATCTCCGGCTCCATCGCCAGCACCGTGGCCACCGCCACCCGGCGGCGCTGCCCGAACGACAGGTGGTGCGGCGGACGGTCGATCACCTCGGGCAGGCCGACCCGCTCCAGCGCCGCGCGCACCCGCCGGTCCAGCTCCTCGCCGCGCAGGCCGAGGTTGGCCGGGCCGAACGCGACGTCCTCGCGGACCGTCGGCATGAACAGCTGGTCGTCGGGATCCTGGAACACCAGGCCCACGCGCCGCCTGATCTCCCGCAGCGTGTCCGCGCGCACCGGGAGGCCCGCGACCTCTACCGTGCCGTGCCCGGCCGTCAGGATGCCGTTCAGGTGCATGACGAGGGTCGTCTTGCCGGCGCCGTTCGGACCGAGCAGCGCGACCCGCTCGCCCCTGGCGATGGTCAGGTCCACACCGAACAGCGCCTGGGTGCCGTCGGGGTAGGCGTACGCCAGCTCGGTGACGCGCAGGGAGGGCGGGGTCATCGGGCGCTCCGGGAGAGTAGGGCTCGTGTCACAGCAGGCTCCACGAGAGTAGGGCCACGGCCAGGGCGGCGGCCGGGAGGGCGGCGGCGGCGCGCCAGTCGCGGGCCGTGGCCCGCAGGTCGTGGATCACCGGCATCTCGCCCGTGTAGCCGCGGCTCAGCATCGCCAGGTGGACGCGCTCGCCGCGCTCGTAGGAGCGGATGAACAACGCGCCCGCCGAACGGGCCAGCACCGGCGCCTGGCGCAGGTCCCTGGCGACGAAGCCACGCGACTCCCTGGCGACCCGCATGCGGCGGGCCTCGGCCAGGATCACGTCCAGGTAGCGCAGCATGAACATGGCGATCTGCACCAGCAGCTGGGGCAGCCGCAGCCGCTGGGCGCCGAGCAGCAGCATGCGGGGCTCGGTGGTGGCGGCGAGCAGGATGCTCGCCGCGACGCCGAGGGTCGCCTTGGCGAGGATGTTCCACGCGGCCCACAGCCCCGCCACGCTCAGGGAGACGCCGAGCACCTGCGTCCGCTCGCCGAGCCCGATGAACGGCAACGCCACCGCGAACAACACGAACGGCACCTCGATCGCCATGCGGCGCAACACGAACCCCGCCGGGATCCTGGCGGTGCCCGCCACCACGCCGAGCAGTACGGCATACGCCGCGAACGCCCCGAAGGCCTCACGCGGCGTCGCGACCACCACCACTGCGAACACGGCGACGGCCACCAGCTTGCACTGCGGCGGCAGCCGATGCACCACCGTATCCTCCTGCCGAAACAACCGATGGTGATGCCCGCCCCCCATCAGCCCCCACCCCTCATCAGGCCCCACTCCCTCATCAGACCCGCTCCCCCATCAGACCCTGGCCCTCATCCGGCATCAGACCCTGGCCCTCATCCGGCCCCGCACCCCATCAGACCCCGGCCCGCTCGGCGGCCCGCCCCCGCCGCCGCACCGTCATGAAGATCGCGCCCCCCGCCACGACAGTGATGGCGACCCCCGCCACCCCCGCCAGCCCGACCGCCAGCCGCTCGTTCCCGACCCCCCGCACCCCGTAGTCCGCCAACGGCGAGTCCCCCAGCGGATGATCCCGCTCCTGCGCATTGAGCCCCTTGTCCCCCGCGACCTTCTCCAGCCCGTCCGGACTACTGGACGCATAGAACGAAACGAACCCCGCCAGCAGCAGCGCCACCAACGCACCACCGACCAGAATCGGCCGCAGACCGCGCGCAGGGGCGTTCCCGGTAGACCCCGCCTGGGGAGAGCCGGTCGGCACGGCCCTGGAGGAGCCGGCCGGCACGGCCTGGGAAGAACCGGTGGTCGCGGCCTGAGGAGAGCCGCTGACCGTAATCTGGGGAGAATCGGTGACCGCCGCGGCCTGAGGGGAACCGCTGAGCGTGAGCTGGGACGAACCGGTGGGTGCGACCTTGACCGGGCCGCCTGCGGTCCGCAGGACCAGCGGGGCGGTCAGGCCGCGGGCGCCGTAGACCAGGTCCGGGCGTACGGCCAGGACGCTGCTGACCGTTAGGGCGGTGATCAGGCCCTCTCCCAGGCCGATCAGGACGTGCACCCCACCCATGGCCGCCGCCACCGCCCCCACGTCGATGGGCGCGGTGCCGCCGATCCAGAACAGGCCGGTGAAGACGAGCGCCGCCGTGGGAACGGAGACCGCGGCGCCGACGAACGCGGCCACCGGCACCACCGTCCGGCGCGGCGCGGCCCGCAGGATCAGCCGGAACACCGCCCACCCGACGGCCGCGGTCACGATGGCCATCAAGGTGATGTTCACCCCCAGCGCCGTCAACCCGCCGTCGGCGAAGAAGAACCCCTGCACCAGGAGCACCACCGCCACGCACAACACAGCCGTGTACGGCCCCACCAGCACCGCCGCCAGAGTCCCACCGAGCAGATGCCCGGTGGTCCCCGCCGCGACCGGAAAGTTCAACATCTGCACCGCGAACACGAACGCCGCGACCAGCCCCGCCATCGGCGCCGTCCGATCGTCCAACTCCCGCCTGGCTCCACGCAGACAGACGGCGACCCCCGCCGCCGCGACCACCCCGGCCGCGACCGACACCGTCGCCGTGAAGAAACCATCAGGTACGTGCACGGGACCCCTCCGATAGCCGATTACCCGCAACTCTAGGCCATCCGTTAGTAGTTGCAAATAAGTGGCATTAAGCGTTTCCGCACCGTACACCTCCCCCCACCTCCCAAACCACCCCGGCCCCCACCCCTCCCGGTACCCCCCGACCCCATACCGGCCCGGCGTCATCCAGTCCCGAACGAGCCGACGTGACCCCGGCCCCCACCAGTCCCATGACCCGACCCCACCGGTCCGGTATCTCTCGGCGCCCACCGGGCGTATACCGGCACCGGTACGGCGGGACGTGGTACGGCGAATCCGGCGCCGTTGTACGGCGAGGAACTCGACAGAGGTCGCCGCTCGAGGAATAGCCGACGTCAAAGGACCGAAGACATCAAACCCGCTCCGGCCGGGTTGAGGGGCCCACCCGTTGTCGACACCCACCATGCCGACCACAGCCCACCCGATCCACGGATAATCCACCACCACACCTGGACGCCACCCCCACGAGGCGTGGGCACCCCGATGGTCCCGGTGCCCCCCCGGAGCCCTGTCGCCCACGGCTCGCCGCCTTACCGCCCGTCGGTCCCTCTTACCGGCGGGAGGCGGTACGGCGAACCCGGCGCCGTTGTACGGCGAGGAACTCGACAGAGGTCGCCGCTCGAGGAATAGCCGACGTCAAAGGACCGAAGACATCAAACCCGCTCCGGCCGGGTTGAGGGGCCCACCCGTTGTCGACACCCACCATGCCGACCACAGCCCACCCGATCCACGGGTAATCCACCACCACACGTGGACGCCACCCCCACGAGACGCCACCCCCACGAGGGGTGGGCACCCCGATGGTCCCGATGGCCCTCCGGGAGCCCTGGCGCAGGAGGGGGCGTGATTCACCAGTGAATCGGCTGCCGCCTGGGGTGCGTACACTCGGCGCAGTTACTTAATGCGATGCTAACAATACTAAGCGGGTATTTCCTATCGCATTCCCCGCTCGTCAAGCGGACAATATACGGGTGTGACCCTCCAGTTCAGACGGTGGATCTGGATCGCGCTCCTGCTGTTCAGTCTTGGTATCGCGGCGCTGACCGCGATCATCACGGTTGTCGGGCTCGACAAGGCCGACCAGCTGGCCAGTGTGATCAGTGCGCTCACCGGGCTGGTCGCGTTGGGTGTGGCGATCCGGTCGATATCGCCCGCCAGACAGGGGGATGCCGATCGGCCCGAGTCCGGTGATCGGCACATCAAGATCGCCATCGCAGCCGTGGCGGCGACAGTCGTCGGTGCGATCGTCGCCGGCACGTTCGTCTTCCTGACCATTCAGCAGGCGTCCACGCTCATCCCGGTCGACATGACCCAGGCGGACGCCTTCGTCCCCGAGCCCGCCGACCCCCATACCCCCGGCCGCGATGTACGGCCCGCGTCGATCGACGGTGCTCCGGAACCTGGTCAGAACGTCGACGGCAGCCGCGAGGGCGCATACGCCACCACCAAGCACGGCGTGGCGTGCGACGTGGGGAAGCTGGTCGCGTACCTGACCGATCCACGGCACGTGGCGCAGGCCCAGACGTGGGCCAGGGTGCATCGGATCCAGCCCGGCCAGATCCGGTCCTACCTCGGCCGGCTGACGCCGGTACGCCTGCGCATGGACGTACGCGTCACCAACTACGACTACAAGGACGGCGAGGCGACCCCGTACCAGGCCGTCCTCCAGGCCGGTACGGCGGTGCTTGTCGACGACCGGGGGGTGCCACGGGTGAAGTGCAACTGCGGGAACCCGCTGGCTGAGCCGCAAGGCGCCGCGAGCGCCTCCGACAATGTCAGAAAATACGCGCGCAATCCGGAAGCCGCCTGGAGCTCTTTCACCCCGAGAAGGGTCGCCACGATCACCGCAGGCAAGAAGGTCAAGCGCTTCACTTTGATCGACCTCGACGACGGCAAGCTCTACCAGCGTAAAGTCGGCTTCACCGGCAAGAAGGACACTCCCGTCCGTGCCACCGACTCCACGTGCGCGAGCCTGCGCCAGTCCACGAGCTGCGGCGGGCCAGGGCCCCAGGTGACGCCGGAGGACGAGGCCGCGCTGGAGGCAACGGTACGCCAGATCACCAGCGCGGTGGAGAACGGCGACTGCGCCCCGCTGTACGACGCCCTCACCTCGGGTTCGACGAGAAAGCTGGGGGTGTCCAGGGCCGCGTTCATAGCCAAATGCCAGGCGGGTGAGGACCAGCTTCGATCGCTCGGTGCCAGGACCGTCATCGACGACGTCAGGGTGGTCGAGCAGCGCGGCGCCCAGGCGATCGTCGCGTTCAGCGGGACCGTGACCATCTCAGGTGAAGGGGGCGCCCCCCGATCGCAGCGCTTCTCCGACGAGCGGCGGCGCCTGATCCGGGAGAACGGCAACTGGAAGATCGAGTTACCCGATCAGATCATCAACGCCCTCAGGACGGCCTTCGGCTCCTGACCAGGCGCGCCCCGACGCCGAACACGTCTCCCGGCATCCGCCACCGAGGCGTTCGCTGGTCCGGCGCGCTGACCGGATCAAGACGCGTCCAACCTGGCCGCCGGACTCGGCGCCGAAGGCCATAATCCATGCCTATGCCCTCGGGTCAGTGCCGGGCGCGGCCGGTGACAAGAGCGCGTAGGCGGTCGGCGGCGCCGACGAGTGAGCCGGTGACCTTGAGGAGGCCGGGGTTGAGCGGGGTGTGCGGGTGGGGCCGTGTCGCCGTACCGCCTCCCGCCGCCCCGGCGCCGGTAAGAGGGACCGACGGGCGGTAAGGCGGCGAGCCGTGGGCGACAGGGCTCCGGGGGGCACCGGGACCATCGGGGTGCCCACGCCTCGTGGGGGTGGCGTCCAGGTGTGGTGGTGGATTACCCGTGGATCGGGTGGGCTGTGGTCGGCATGGTGGGTGTCGACAACGGGTGGGCCCCTCAACCCCGGCCGGAGCGGGTTTGAAGGCATGCGGAACGGACGCGGATGAGTGAGGAAAGACGTGAATGGGGGGCGGGTGGGGGTTAGCGGACGAGGCGGAGGGAGTCTCGGACTACGGAGCGGGGGCCTTGGGAGAGGACGGAGACTATTAGTTTGCGGCGGAGCTTGGAGGCTCGGGTGGAGGCGGTCCAGCGGTGGGGGCCGCGCCACCAGGTTGTGCTGGGGGTGAGGGTGGTGTCGGCTACCTGGACGGGGTAGCGGATGGGGGGGCCGCCGAGGTTGAGTTCGAGGGTGGCCTCCCAGGTGCCGGGGGCGTCCAGGGGGGCGGCGGCGGTGAAGCGGGTCTCGTTGAGGCAGGTGGCGGGGACGCGGCGTTCGTGGCCGGAGGAGCGCTCGCGCCAGATCAGGTGACGGGCGCGGCGGGCGGCGGGGCAGCCGGGGCCGACGGTGACGGTGCCCTCGATGGTCAGCAGGCCCTTGGCGCCCCAGGAGGCCCGGGTGAGCCGGACGACGCCGGGGACGGGGGCGAGCCGGCCGCCGATGTCGATGCTGAGGTTGCCGTGCACGCGGGTGAAGTACGGCACGGCGACCGCGGACGACAACCAGGGGCCGGGGGCCTCCACCCCGGGCACGCGGTCGGCGCCGAAGCGGGCGACCCGGCGCACCCCTTCGCAGGCGAGCACGACGTACACGTCCCAGACCCCGGGTGGCAGGCGGGACACCCGCACCGTGCCGGCGAACACGTCGGCCACGGAGGTCACCGGGACGCGGCGCTCGGCGGAGGTGAAGCGCTCGCGTAGCAGCAGGCCGACCGTGACGCCGTTCCACGAGTCGGTCAGCGCGGCCGTCCCGGACACCTCCAGCCGGTCGCCCGCCCATTCCAGCCCCGTGAGCCGCCGCCGCAGCCCGGCGGCCTCCACCCGGGCGATCCGCAGCAGCCGGTCGACGTCGCCGGCGCAGGCCACCCGTAACCGGTCGATGGGCCGCAGACGGTCCAGCGTGCCCTCGGTGAGCCACGCCGCGCACATGGCGGCCACCTCGCGGGCGATGGCCCGCCGGGTGGGCGGGTCGGCCGCCAGGAACGGCGCGCCGAGCTGGGCCAGGATGTCGAAGCGGAAGTGCCGGCGCAGCAGGTGGTCGCGCAGCGGGCCTGGCGGCACGTGGCGGGTCATCAGCTCGATCGGGGTGTGGACCATGCGCAGCCAGGCCAGCGGGTGGCGGCTGTTCGGCTCCTGCATGATGCTGCCGCCGTCCGGCCGGGAGACCAGGTGGTAGCAGTCGTGGTCGGCGACCACCGAGATCGTCTCGGCGTGGCAGTAGGCGTGCACCGAGAAGACCATGTCCTCGCCCACCCGCAGGGACTCGTCGAACACGATGTGGTGGCGGGTGAGCATCTCGCGGCGGAACAGTTTGAAGCAGGTGAGCGCGTTGTAGACGGTCGTCTCGCCCAGGGGGGCGTTGTCGCGGTTCTCCTGGAACATGGACGTGGGCACCTTGCGGCCGTGCCCGATCATCTTGCCGAGCACGATGTCGGAGCCGTTGCGCTCGGCCATGGCGACCATGCGCCACAGGGCTTCGGGGCCGAGGTGGTCGTCGGCGTCGCAGAAGAAGACATAGCGGCCGGTGGCGTGTGCGAGCGCCCGGTTGCGCGGACGGCCGGGGCCTCCCGAAGCGGCCTGATGCAAGACCCGTATTTCCGTAAATTTCGCCGCGTAGTCGGCGAGAAGCTCCCGGCTGCCGTCGGTGGACCCGTCGTCCACCACGATGATCTCCTTGCTGACGGCCTGAGCCAGCAGCGAGGTGAGGCACCGGTCGAGGTAAGGGCGGCAGTTGTGGACGGGCACCACGATGCTCACGTCGACACGCCGGTTACTTTCCGCGTTCATTGCTATTCATTATGTGACCGCTGACCCTGACACCGGAGGTCAATCAGGTCCTTGACACGGGGTCAGGCACGTGCGTATTCGCCGCCCGGGGGCTTATTACCTTTTTGCGAGGGTAACGAGTTCGCAACGGAGGTGATGGAGGATGGCAACCCCGACGCGAGAGACGGGACTGGACATCCGCGCGTGGCACGAGGGGCCGTGCGTGGTCGTCGGCATCGTCGGCGAGCTCGACATGAACGCGGTCCCCCGGCTGCGCGCCGAACTCGATGGTGCGATGGAGGGGCAACGGCCGCCCCACCTGGTGCTCGACCTGACCGGCACGACCTTCTGCGACTCCCTGGGCCTTGGACTACTGGTCGGCACGCTGACCAGGGTGCGGGACGCGGGCGGACGGCTGGGCCTGGTGGTGGCGGACGGAATGATCTCCCGGCTGCTCGCCATAACGAATCTCGATCATCACTTCGAGACCTTCCCGGCCACGCAGGACGCGGTGGAGGCCATCGGCTCGCCGGGTGGGCGGATGAGGTGAGATCCGGCGCCTCGGCTCTCCGTCGCCGCCGTACGCCGGAGATCTGAAGGGGGACGGGCACGACCGGCGCGGGGAGCCGGGGTGGCGCCGTGCGCATGGGGACCTGGGCCGACGATCGGCGATGGCGCGGGGAAAAGGAAGCTGTTACGCTCGGATGTTGGCCTGCCTAAACCGGCGGCGCGTACAACCCTCCGAGAAGGATTATACCATTCCGATGACGCCTCGTAAACCCTCCTCCGCCCGCGCCGAGGCACTGCGCATCGAACAGCACTACGTCTCCATGGTGTACGACCGGCTCGACGCCGCCCGCGAGCGCGCGGCCTCGGCGCTGCGCGCGGAACACGGCCGCGGCGGCCCCGGTGGCACCCACCAGGCCCGCCTGGAACGCGACGTCTCCTCCGCCGAGCACGCCCGCCGCGTCGCCCAGCTCGCCGGCGTGGAACGCGGGCTCTGCTTCGGCCGCGTCGACGACGGGGACGGCGAGACGTACTACATCGGCAGGACCGGGCTCCGCGACGCCGGCAACGAACTCGTCCTGATCGACTGGCGCGCCCCCGCCGCCCGCCCCTTCTACACCGCGACGCCGAGCGACCCCGGGCCGCTGGTCCGCCGCCGTCACCTGCACACCCGCGGCCGCACCGTCGTCGACCTGGACGACGAGGTGTTCGACCTCGCCAGGATCAGCGAGCCCGACCGCCGCACGCTGGTCGGCGAGGCCGCGCTCATGGCGGCGCTGCGCCGGGGCCGTACCGGCCGGATGGGCGACGTGGTGGCCACCATCCAGGCCGAGCAGGACCAGGTCATCAGGTCCGGGCTCGGCGGGGCGCTCGTCGTCCAGGGCGGCCCCGGCACCGGCAAGACCGTCGCCGCGCTGCACCGCGCCGCGTACCTGCTCTACGCGCACCGCGACACCCTGGCCCGGCGCGGCGTGCTCGTCATCGGGCCGAACGCCGTGTTCCTGCGCTACATCGGCCAGGTGCTGCCGTCCCTCGGGGAGACCGACGTGGTGCTGACCACCGTGGGCGAGATGTACCCCGGCGTGCGGGCCACCGCGGCGGACCCTCCCGAGACGGCCGTGGTCAAGGGCGACCCGCGGATGACCGACGTGGTCGCGGCGGCGGTGCGGGGCCGGCAGCGCGTGCCGGACGGCGACCTGGAGGTCCTCATCGACCTGCGGACGTCGATCCGCGGCGGCGTCGAGGTCGTCGTCGAACGCATGGCGCTCGGCGTGGACCACGCCGCCTGCGTCCGGGCCCGCGACCGTGCGCGTGCCGTGCGCGGCCCGCACAACGTCGCCCGCAAGCTGTTCGCCGACACCATGCTCACCGCCCTCGCCCGCGACGAGGCCCGCAGGCTCGACCTGCCGCCGCTCGACGCCGAGGACCTGCGGTACGCCCGCGCCGCGCTGTGGGCCCAGCCGTCCGTCCGGCGGGCCCTGGACGAGCTGTGGCCGCCGCTGACCCCCGAGCGGCTGATCGCCGACCTGCTCACCGACCCGGCCCTCCTGTACCCGGCCGCCGCCTCCGGTCCGCTGCGCGAGGAGGAGATCCAGGCGCTGCTGCGGCCGCCGGGCGCGCCGTGGACCCCCGGCGACGTCCCCCTGCTGGACGAGGCCGCCGAGCTGCTCGGCGAGGACGACGCGGCGGGACGGGCCGCGGCCAGGGACGCCGTCCGGGCGCGGCGCGAGGCCGAGTTGTACGCCGGGGAGGTGCTCACGATCACCGGGGTGGCCGAGACGACGCTCGTCGAGGTCGACGAGCTGGCCGACCGCAACGCCTACGACGGCGAGGCGCTCACCACCGCCGACCGGGCGGCCAGGGACCGGCGGTGGTCGTACGGGCACGTGATCGTGGACGAGGCGCAGGAGCTGTCGGCGATGGCCTGGCGCATGGTCATGCGGCGGATCCCCGCGCGTTCGCTGACCGTGGTGGGGGACATCGCGCAGACCGGTTCGGCGGCGGGCGCGCGCTCGTGGGGCGAGATGCTCGACCCGTACGTCAAGGGCCGCTGGCGCGAGGCCCGCCTGCTGGTCAACTACCGCACCCCCGCCCAGATCATGGCCGTCGCCACCGACGTGCTGCGTTCCGTCGCCCCCGCCGAGGAGCCCCCCATCTCGGTCCGGGACGGCGCCGCGCCGCCCCGCGCCCTGCGCGTCCCCGGCGCCGGCCTGCCCTCGGTGCTCCCGCCGCTGGTCGAGGCCGAGCTCACCGCGATCGGCGACGGCCGCCTGGCCGTCCTCACCCCCGACGCCCGCCACCGCGAGATCGCCGTCCTCCTCCCCGGGGCGGCCTCCACCCTCAGCCCGGACGCCCTCGACTCCCCCGCCGTCGTGCTGACCGTCACCCAGGCCAAGGGCCTGGAGTTCGACTCGGTGATCGTCGTCGCCCCCGAGCAGATCCTCACCCAGTCCCCCAAGGGTCCCCAGGATCTCTACGTGGCGCTGACCCGCCCCACCCAGCGCCTCACCGTCCTCCACGAGACCCCGCTGCCGCCCCATCCCCTGTCCCCGGAGCACTTCACGGACTGACGCCGGGCCCTTCCGCGTCCCGGACCAGCAGCGCGGCCTGGACGCGGTTGGCGCAGTCCAGTTTGGCGAGGACGCGGCTGACGTAGGTCTTGATGGTGGTCTCGCTCATGTGGAGGCGAACGCCGATCTCGGCGTTGGACAGGCCCTCGGCGACCAGCGCGACGACCTCGGACTCGCGGCCGGTGAGGGCCGCGAGGCGCCGCCGGGCCTCCTGGCGGCGCCTTCCCGTCTCGGGGCGGACCATGCCGAGGACCAGCCTGGTGACGGCCGGGGACAGGTAGGCCTCGCCGGCGTGGGCGGAGCGGACGGCGCGGATCAGCTCCTCGGGGGCGCAGTTCTTCAGGACGAAACCGGCGACGCCGCCGCCGAGGGCGCGCAGCACGTTGGTCTCGGCGCCGAACGCGGTCAGCACCACGAACCGCGTCACCGACCCCCGGCCGCGCAGGTGCTCGATCGCGGTCAGCCCGTCCATGCCGGGCATGCTGATGTCCAGCAGCGCCACGTCCACGCGCCGCCCGAGCACCGTCTCGACCGCCGCCCGCCCGTCCTCCGCCTCGCCCACGACCTCCACGTCCGGCGCCGTCTCCAGCACCGCCCGGACCCCGGCCCTGATCAGCGCGTCGTCGTCCGCGATCAGCACCCGGATCACCCGGGGCCGCCCATCGGGCCCGAGATGAGGGCCAGGGCGGCGACGGTGACGGCGAGCGCGGCGACCCAGATGCGGTTGGCGACGGCGGCGCTCGCGCGGGCGGCGTCGGTGATGTGGCTCTCGTGCTCGGCCTCGTGCTCCGGCTCCAGGGTCGCCGGCAGCATGGCGACGAGCCGGAACTCCCCCGCGGCGCGGGTGACGTGCAGCATGCCGCCCGCCAGCCGGACGCGCTCGGTCAGCCCGATCAGGCCGTATCCCACGCCTTCCGGGCCCGGGGGCAGCGGGTTGGCCAGGGTGAGCAGCAGGGCGTCGGTCTCCCAGTGCAGGGTCATCGTGACCGGTTCGCCGGGGGCGTGCTTGGCCGCGTTGGTCAGCCCTTCCTCGGCCACCCGGTACGCGGCCTGCGCCACGGCGGACGGCACCTCGACCGGCTCCCCGGAGGAGCGCACCGTCAGCGGCACCCCCGCGGCGCGGAAGCCCGCCGCCAGCTCGTCGATGCCGTCCAGCGCCCCGTCCCGGGGGACCGCCTCCGGGCTGCGCAGCGTGCCCACCAGCTCGTGCAGCTCGTCCATGGCGGTGCGCGCGGTGCCGGCCAGGCGCCGTACCGCCTCCTGGTGCGGACCGGGCAGGTCCGCCACCTCCAGCGCCGCCGCCTGCACCGAGATGAGGCCGAGCCGGTGCCCGAGCGAGTCGTGCACGTCCCTGGCGATGCGCAGCCGTTCCCGCAGCCGTTCCCGCTCGGCCAGCAGCCGCCGTTCCCTGCGCAGCCGCCGCTCCCGGTCGTCCAGCGCCGCCCGCAGGTTCCGCCGCTGCGCGACGCTGCGCCCGACCACGGCGGGCAGCGCCACGAACACGACGTACGTCCCCACCACCCCACCGGTGGGCGTCGCCGCCATCCACACCTGCGCCCCGAAAGCCGCGACCACCCCCGCCACCAGCACGGTCACCCCGCGCCGCGAGGAGACCCGCGCGCCCGCCTGATACCCCGCCCACACGAGCAACGCGTTCGCCGGCCCACCGGCCGCGACGCCCAGCGCCGCCAGAAACCCCGCCACCGGCACCCGCCGCACCACCACGGCCACCACCGCCACCGCCAGGAGCCGCATCACCACCACCCACCACGGCTCACTCCCCGCCACCCGGTACAGCACGAAGCCATCCACGGCGACGACCACCACAGGACCCGCCAAAGCCCGCCACATGCCCCCAAGGCTAGGTCGCCCCCGGAATGAAACCGCAAGGGGTGATCCCTGCGGGGCTGTCAACGTTCGCCGGCCGGATCGTCGACTTTCGGGGACAGCCCCGGCACGGGTGCGGCGTCTAGCGTCGGGCGGCGTGATCGAAGTACGGGAACTCACCAAGACGTTCGGGAAGACGG
Organism: Sphaerisporangium aureirubrum; assembly: GCF_042658925.1. Classification (NCBI taxonomy): domain Bacteria; kingdom Bacillati; phylum Actinomycetota; class Actinomycetes; order Streptosporangiales; family Streptosporangiaceae; genus Sphaerisporangium; species Sphaerisporangium aureirubrum. The sequence continues at coordinate 219,012 of NZ_JBHSRF010000003.1, read as the reverse complement.
TCGCCGTCGATCGGCTGTCCTTCACCGTCCGGCCGGGGCGTGTCACGGGGTTCCTCGGGCCGAACGGCGCGGGGAAGTCGACGACGATGCGGCTGATGCTGGGGCTGGAGCGGGCCACGGGCGGGTCCGCGCTGATCGACGGGCGGGCCTATCGGGAGCTCGGGGAGCCTCTGCGGCGGGTGGGGGCGCTGCTGGACGCGGGGAACGCGCACAAGGGGCGGTCGGCGTACCACCATCTGCTGTGGCTGGCGCGCAGCAACCGCATCCCGGCTTCGCGGGTGAAGGCGGTGCTGGAGATGGTGGGGCTGGCGGGGGTCGCGCGCAAGCGGTGCGGGACGTTCTCGCTGGGCATGGCGCAGCGGCTCGGCATCGCGGCGGCGTTCCTCGGCGATCCGCCGGTGCTGCTGCTGGACGAGCCGGTGAACGGGCTGGATCCCGAGGGGGTGCTCTGGCTGCGCACGCTGGTGAAGGATCTGGCGGCGGAGGGGCGGACGGTGCTGGTGTCCAGTCATCTGATGAGCGAGATGGCGCTCACGGCGGACCATCTCATCGTGATCGGGCGGGGACGGCTGCTGGCCGACACCGGCATGGCCGAGTTCGTGGAGAACAGCCGGGCGACGTCCCTGGAGGAGGCGTTCCTGCGCATCACGGCGCAGGCGTCCGAGCACCGGGCGCAGCAGCCGGGGGAGGCGGGCCGATGACGACGGGGGCCATGTCTTTCCGCGCGGTCGTCGCCGCGGAACTGATCAAGATCCGGACGGTGCGGGCCACGTACTGGACGCTGCTGCTCACCCCGGTCGTCAGCGCGGGCCTCGGCTATCTGATCGGGCTCTCCGCCAACTCGGCGATGTCCGCCGGACGGAGGCTCGGCCCCTTCGACCCGGGGTTCATCACCTTCTACGGCATCCTGCTCGGGCAGATCCCTCTGGTGGTCTTCATGGTCCTGCTGGTGGGCGGGGAGTACTCCAGCGGGACGATCAACGCCTCGCTGGCGGCCGTGCCGAGGCGGGGGTTGTTCTACGGCGGCAAGATCGCCGCCGTGGCGCTGGTCGCGTTCCCGGTGTCCCTGGTCACCACGGCGGCGATCTTCGTAAGCGCCCAGATCGGTCTCGGCCCACACCACGTCACGCTCGCCACAGACGGCATGGCGCGGGCGGCCGTCGGCGCCTGCCTGTACCTGACGCTGATCGGCTTGCTGGCGGCGGGCGTGACCGCGACGCTGCGCAGCTCGGTCATCTCGCTCGGCGTGCTGCTGCCGCTGCTGTTCCTCGGCTCGCAGGGCCTGGGCAACGCCCCGGGGATCAACGTCGTCGCCCAGTACCTCCCGGACCAGGCGGGCAGCCTGATCATCTACACCTTGCCGCTCACCGGTAACTTCGCCCGCTCGTACGGCGCGTGGACGGGCGTCGCGATCCTCGCCGCCTGGGCGGCGGCCGCACTGGTCGCCGGCCTCGTGGCCACGCGGCGCCGATAGGGGTCCCGCGTCGTCAGGCGCCCGCCTCGCCGACGAACTGGGGTGGCTCGTGCTCGATCGCGAGGTCCGGGCACTCGTCCTGGAGTCGCTCCACCTCGGTGAACGGGATCTGCGGAGGCAGGCGGACGACCTCCAGGCCGGGCAGCAGGGTGAGCGCGGAGACGTCCCGCAGGTACCGGCACCTGGAGAGGCGGAGCACGCGCAGGCCGGTCAGCGACTCGGCGAAGTCGAGGTCGCCGAGGCCCGAGCCGCTGAGGTCCAGTTCCTCAAGGGCCGTGAGGCCCTCGATTCCTTCGCCCGTGGTCAGCGCGGAGCAGTCCGTCAGCTCCAGGACGCGCAGGCGCTTCGCGCCGGACAGCGGGTGGAGGTCCCGCAGGTGCTTCAGCTCGGACGCCCGCAGCATCCGCAGGTCGGTCAGGGTGCCGGTGAAGTCGAGGTGGTCGATCCCGCACCGCAGCAGCGTGAGGGTCTGGAGTCTCTCCAGACCGGCGATCTCGGGTGCGGCGGTGAGCTTGCGGCAGCCGTCCAGGCGAAGCACCCGCAGCTCGGCCAGGTTCCCGAGCGCCGCCCCTGAGGTGAGGCTGAGGTTGCCCGCCAGGTACAGCTCGCGCAGCCACGGCAGGCCCGCGAGCGGGGTGAGGTCGGTGAGCTGCGGGTTCCCGGACAGGTTCAGGCGGCGCAGGCCGGTGAGGGCCTCGACGCCGTGCAGGGTGTGCAGGCCGGGGCAGGAGCCGGCGTGCAGCTCGTGCAACCCGTCCAGCCGCCGCCAGTGGTGCAGGTCCGGCAACCGTTCCACCGCCTCCAGCCGGACCCGTGTCAGGCGCGTCAAGCGGCCCGCGGCGAGGAACGCCTGGGGGGAGGACACCCGGACGACCTGGCGGGACAGGTCCATGTGGGTGAGCACGCGGTCCACGTAGTCCTCGGCGTCGAAGTACCGCCAGTCCTCGACGATCTCCTGGGCGACCTCGGCGGCGTGCGGGACGCGGCTGTAGGCGGAGATGACGTCGAGGGCCTTCATCCCGCCGATCAGCGCGGCGGTGCGGACGCACGCCGCGACGGTCAGCGGGTCCCGGTCCGCGTACTGGTCGAGCGCGTACAGCAGCCCCTCCCCGCCGTGCGCGACGGCCTCCGCCTCGGTGAACGTGCGGGGCGGCAGGATCCGCGCCAGCCGCAGCGTCACCTCGGCGACCACCTCGGGCGCCACCCGCACGGCGGCGTTGACGCACTCGGCCAGCAGCAGGATGAGGGGACGCGGGTCGGCGGCCGTGTCGATCCAGCGGATCATCGCCTGGAGCAGGCGGTCGGCCGCCGGTTTGGACAGCGACCCGGCCGCGAACGAGATGACCCGGTGCCACTGGGGCGAACCGATGTGCCGGGTCAGCTCCTGGAACGACTCGGTGATGACGTAGTCCTCGGCCGCGAGGTACTCCTGGAAGCTGCGGTGCGCGAAGTCCGCCTCGCTCCGTGAGACCTGGCGGAACACGACGCTGCGGGCGAGCAATTGGTCGAGCGCCTCCCGCGCGGTCAGGTTGATGTGCCGCGCGTCCCGCAGCGCGACCTCCACCACCTCCACCGCGGACAGCTCCGCCGCCACGTCCTCCCCCGCGCTCGACCGGCCGCGCGCACCGGCGCCCGTGCGGGTGGCGGCCGGGGGCTTGACGGCGTCGGCCGGGCTGATGCCGATGACGACGGCCGACCGGTCGGTCATGTGCCGGGCGACCGACTGCAGCAGGGAGAGCTTCTCCTTCTGCGTCATGTCGCCCAGCAGGGCCTTGCGCTCCATGTCCCTGGCGTGGACCAGCGTGCCGACGACCCCCTTGTACAGCTCGCTGCGGCTCTGCGGCCCGCTGGCGGAGAGCTTGTAGGCGTAGAACGCGCACAACATGGCGCACAGCAGCGGCGTCTCCGCCAGCTCGCGCAGCGCCGCGCGGCGCTCGAGGTCCGTCAGGAGGCGGCGCTTGGAGTCCACGTAGTCGGCGTGCAGCGCCGGGTCGGTGTTCTTGAGCAGCGCCACGAACCACGCGTCGACGCAGCGCCGGATGTCGGCGTGGTCCATCGGCTGCAACTGGAGGTGCGTGAAGCCGTCGCGCACGAACCGTTGCCGGTCCACGCCCTCCAGCCGGGAGGTGACGATGATGTCGGAGCGCGGTGAGGCGTCCATGAGCTTGCGGATCCAGATCTCCGCGTCCCTGCGGTGCAGCGCGGACAGTTCGTCGAACCCGTCCAGCAGGATGAGCGCCCTGCCCGACTCCAGCCGCCGGCTGATCCAGTCTCCCGGCATGGAGCGGATCCGGTACTTGGCCGCCGCGATCAGGTCTTCCTCGACCGGGTCGACCGTGGCCGGCCCGCGGAAGACGTTCCGCAGCTGCACGACGAACGGCACCCTGCCGTTCCAGCGCCGCAACACCGGGGGCAGCCGCCGCCGCGCGCACATGATGGCCAGCCACTGCATGGCCGTCGTCTTCCCCGACCCCGCCGTCCCGGTGAGCAGGATCCGCGCCCCCGCCCCCGGCGGGCAGACCCGCGCGAGCGCGGCGTCCACCCGGGCGGTGAACGGCCCCTGCCACGCGACCTGCGCACTCTCCGGGATCTCCCGCCCGAGGGGCCCCACGGGCGCCGTCGTCCCCGACGTGGTGAGCGTGATGTACGCGATGTCCACCGGCTGCTGCCGCAGTTCCCGTGGCACGTTCAGCCCGAACAGCTCGCAGTCCTTGTACGTGCTGACGACGTCATGCAGATAGTCGTCCTCGAACCGCTCGTGCTCGTCCTCGGTCCCCGCCCGGTGCCGCGGCAGCGCCAGCGTGTCCAGGCTCCGTTCGAGCAGTTCGAGCACCCGCCGCGAGATCTGCGCGTTGTGCTCGAGCAGCTCGTCCCGGAACTCCGGCAGATCCCGCACGAGCTGAACGACCGACCGGCAACTCTCCAACAGATAGAGCCGCCCATAGGAGACCCCCGCCTCCGACACCCCCGCCTCCCGCCACAACCGCGCGGCCACCCCCTCCACCCGCCCCACGAGCACACCCTCACTGAGCCCGCTCCCCACCACCTCGGCCTTACTGAGCCGCACCTCCTGAAGCGCCCCCATCACCCCCGCGATGGCCGCCTCCTTCTCCCCCGCCTCCACCCCCCGCGAGAAGAGCGCCCCCTCAGCCTCCGAAAGCTTCCCCGCCAGCACATCCGCCGCATCCAGCAACCGCCGATGCAGATAGTTCTCCTCCCGCCGAGACCCCCTCCGCCCCCGAATGATCCGCGCGACCTCCGCCAGCCCCTCCACCCGCGTAGCCACATCCGGCAACAACACCTTGAACACCGCCGTGATAACGGCAGCCGCCAGCTCTCCCTGCGCGTCGTCCTCGTTGACCACGGCGCCACCCTCACTCGGCAAAAACAGCAATTGACCGCTTATATCACCTCCGCACCTGAATGGTCACGGAGCGAGACGGCCGAGAGAGGGTGCGCGCCGGCGGTGTCCCGGTCAGCCGAAGGCGCGGCGCAGGCGGGGGATGCGGCGGAGGAGTAGTAGGTCCAGGAGGAGGACGGTGGCCATGGTGATTCCTGCCAGGGGGAACAGCAGGCCCAGTGTGGCCATGATGGCGAGGACGCCGTAGGCGGTGCGGCGGTCGGTGGGGCGGGTGGGGGCGGCTAGGCGGCCTTGGGGGCGGCGTTTCCACCACATCCAGGTGCCGGTTACTACGAGGGTGAGGACGGCCAGGCAGGCGGTGAGCATTACCAGGAGGTTGAGGGGGCCGTAGCGGCGGCCCTCGTGGAGGGCTATGCCTTGTTCCACGGCTTTGGCCAGTACGCCGTACTCCTGCCAGCCGAAGGAGACTAGGACGCGGGCGCTGTACTGGTCCACGTGCACGGTCCGGGAGGCGGAGGGGTCGGTGCGGGGGGAGGCGATGACGGTGTAGACGCCGCCTCGGTCCTTGGGGAGCAGTACTTTCACGTCGCAGTCGGTGGGGCGGCAGTCGCGCAGGACGGGGCGGGCGGACTCCAGCGCGCGTTCGACGGGGACGGCGCCGGGGTGCAGGACGCCGGTGGTCGTGCCGTGGGCGCCGTGGCCGTCGGTGGAGGAGGGGACGGGGAGGCGTTCGGCGGACCAGGGGACCTTGGCGTCGGGGTCGGTGGACAGGTCGCCGGAGAGCGGGGGGACGGCCGAGGTGTTCGGGAAGGCGTCGGCGCTGGGGGTGGTGGAGCCGGTCCGGTCCTGGAGGCGCTGGAACAGGTCGCCCCAGACTCCGGACCAGGGGAGGCCGGAGACGATGAGGAACACGATCACGGTGCCGGCGCCGATGCCGGTGAGGGAGTGGACCCGGCGCAGCCGGGGGCGGCCCGGACGGGCGCCGCGGCGGCGGGCGGGGCCGCGCCACCAGAGATAGGTGCCGGTGGAGGCCAGGATCAGGGCCCAGCACGCGGCGGTCTCCACGATGCGGTCGCCGGCCGTGCCCGCGAGCAGTTCGCCGTGGACGGTGCGGACGACGCGCATGAAGGTGGCCGAGTCGTCGATCTGGCCGAGGACCTTCAGGGTGCCGGGGTGGACGTAGACCGAGATTCCCTGTGCCCACGGGCCGGACTCGGCGCCGGCGAGGATCACCCTGGTGGAGCGGTCTGGGGCGGTGGGCGGGATCACCGTCATCACGGGTGCGCCCGGCCGGGCCGACCGCGCCGCGTCGATCTGGCGCGACAGGGGCTGCGCGGCGGTGACCGGGGCGGCGAGGGTGCGCACGTCGCGGTACCGCCACTCCTCGAACGGCTCCTTGAACAGGTAGATGGACCCGGTGACGGCGAGCACCACCAGAATGGGCGCGACGAACAGTCCCGCGTAGAAGTGCCAGCGCCATACGGCGCGATAACGCTGCGACGCGCCGTTGGGGGCAGGGGGGACCGGCCCGGTCTCCGGGCGTACTTCGACGGACGTCATTGAATTCTCCGTTGGGGAGACACGCGTGCACGAGGCATGCGTGTGAAACGCGACAGGAAAGGCGTCAGACCAGAGGAAAGGGCATGACGGAATGACCGCGCGGCGGCGGTTGAATCAATTCACGGCTGTAATGGGGCGCGGCGGAGAAGAAAGGCGCCCGGTCAGGACAGCGGTGAGAGCGTCGGCGGTCCCCTGCCGGACAGCACCGAGGCCAGAATGCGTTTCTTGCCGGCGGTCACCCGCGACGTGGCGGCGCGCGGGCCCCGGCGGCCCGCCTCCGGCTCGCGCAGGAGCACGAAACCCAGCAGATGCCGCAGGTCGAGCAGCGTGTGCCCGAGCAGCCGCAACAGAGTGGCGAGCACCACTTCGCCGCGTTCGAGCCACCAGCCGGACAGCGCGGCCACCAGCCCGTGCGCCACGAGCATCGCCAGCGGGGGCGTCAGGCCGCCGTCCGCGTGGTGCGCGTCCGCGAGGGGGGACGTCGCCCCGGCCCCGAGAATGTGGTGCATGCCGTACTGCGCCGCGAAACAGGCCACCAGCAGCGTGCCGAATCCCCGCTGCCGCCCGGTGAGCGCGAATCCGACGGCGCCGGTGAAAAGGGCCGCCGCGACGACGACCTCCGGCCGTACGAACGCCCCGCCGGCCAAAACGTGCATGCACAGCGAAACCGTCACGCACACCACGGCGAAAACAATCGCCCGCGAAAGGCGAATCACCGGATGGCTGACGGTCATCCTCACGATCCCAATGTTGACATGACCCCTACCCGGCGCAATTCCCCCGCGCCGGTCCTTTTCGCCGGGTGACCGGCACGACGGGTGCCGCGCGGCCCAGGCCACCCTCCGGTACGGCCTCTCACGAGCGGAGATACGGCCGCCGTGCCCGGACGGTTCGACCGCGTCCGTCCGGGCACGCGCCCCGGAAGTCCGGCACGCCGGGTGAAATGTTCAGTCCACCGGGCTCTCCTCACCCGGCCGCGCGTCCGTGGGGGTCCCGCCGCCGTCCGGGGCCGGGAGGTGCGCCACGACGCACGGCCCGACCGGGCCGTTCACCACATAGGCGGCGAGCTGCCACACGACCCGTGGCCGCACCGGCCCCGAGGCCCGGCCGTCGCTCTCGGCGAACTCCATCACCAGGGTCTGTCCCTCGCGGAGGTACCGGGGCTCGATGTCCCATCCCCCGTCCCGGATGGTGATCAGCTTCGCGGACTCGGGGTTCCGCCAGTCCCGCCGGAAGTCGCCGTTGTCCGACTCCCGCTGGATGTCGCTACCGACGATCTCCCCCCTGCCCGGTTCGCACCGCCACCCGGGTTTGGTGTAGGTGACGTCGGCGGCCACCCCCATGTCGCGCAGGTCCTGTTCCAGCCGGTCGGCGTCCCTGAACTCGTGCAGTTCCAGCCTGATCGTGCCGTCGGGATTCTTCGTCACCGCGTACGCGGGGCTCCCCGCCCCGGTCACCAGCGGCAGCACGACCGCCGCCGCCGCGGCCAGCCCGCCCGCCGCCGCCCCCGCGACCAGGCGGCGGCCGGACCGCCGGCGCCGTTCGGCGCGCGCGGCGAACTCCTCCTTGAGCTCCACCAGGATCTGCTCCTCGAACGTCATCCCGCCATCCCTTCCATGACCAGCGGGAGCCCCCGCAACGTGCGCCGTGCGCGGTGCAACCGCACCTTCGCGGTCCCCTGCCGGATGCCGAGCGCCACCGCCGCCTCGGCGACCGTGAGCTGGTCGACGACCACCAGTTCCAGCACGGCGCGCTCCCCCTCGGGCAGGTCGGCCAGGGCCGCGAGGACCTCCCTGGCCGCCCGCCCCGCGTCGATGCGCTCCTCCAGCCGGACGAGGTCGTCGGCGTCCAGCACCCGCCGCCCGCCCAGCCGGCTCGCCAGCCGGCCCTCCTTGAACGCCCGCCGCCGTTCGGCGGAGAGCGTGTTGCGCGCCACCCCGTACAACCACGCGATCTCGGTGCCGAGGCCCGGCCGGTAGGTGTGCGCGGAGTCGAGCACCGCCATGAACACCTCGGCCACCAGGTCGGCGACCGTGTGCGGGTCGTCGACGCGCCGCGCGATGAACCTGGTGACCGCGTCGACGTGACGCCGGTAGAAGGCTTCGAACGCCGCGGGGTCCCGGGCGATCCCCGCCTGTTTGCGACGCACGGGCATCGCTCCCTTCCTCGGGTGACACCCATGCTTGGTCGCGGACCCCGGGGAAGGTTACAAGCGCTGGTGGAAGGGACTGGATCGGCGGGGGATCTCGCCGAAGGCGCTCCACGCGGAGCCGAGGCCGGTGTAGGCGCTCGGCGCGAGGGATGCCACCGGAAGCGAGGTAGCGTCCCCTTCTTACGCGCCACGGCCTCCGCGTGCCAGGCTGAGAAACCCGACCGGCACTGGTGGAGGTGCGAGGTGCGGCGACCCTCATTGGTCCCCGTGGCGGCCGCTCTCGTGATCGCCGTCGGGCTCGTGGGCAACGTGGCCACCGGCCTGGTGCGGCTGCCGCCGTCCACGCAGCCCTGGGTGTGGGCGTTGCTCGCCGTACTGGCCGTGCTGGTGGTCGTGGTGGAGGGGTGGCGCGGACGGGAGCGGGACGGCGAGCCTCCCGAGCAGCTCAGGGACCGGCTCGCGCGGCAGGTGGCCGTCCAGTGGGCCCGGGAGGCGGCGGCGCAGGGGTTGCGGCAGCCGCTGCCGCTGCGGGTGCGGTGGTCGTCGACACGTCGGCCGGTGAGCGCGGCCCCCGAGGTGGTGGTCGAGGACCCCGGCCTCTGGCCCCTGTCGGGCGACGTCGGCGACATCGTGGACGCCTACCGCCGCCTGCCGCACGGCCAGCTGGTGGTGATCGGCGAACCCGGGACGGGCAAGACCGTCCTGGCCGTCACGCTGACGCTTGGGCTCGTCGAGCACGCCGGGCCCGTGCCCGTGCTGATGTCGGCGGCCTCGTGGAAGCCGCGCACCGAGAAGGCGGACACCTTCGTCGTGCGGACGCTCGCCGAGGAGTACCCGTTCCTCACCCGCCGCGACGCCGGGCGCCTGCTCGAAGAAGGGCACGTCCTCCCCCTCGTGGACGGGCTCGACGAGATCGCCGCCGACGCCCGCGACGCCGCGCTCAAATCCCTGGACCGGTTCGCCGCGGCGGGCCGCCCCCTCGTCGTCACCTGCCGCGCCGCCGAGTACGAACGAGCGGTGGCCGCCAGCGGATGGCTGCTCTCCCGGGCCGCGGTCGTGGAGATCGAACCGGTCGGTGCCGACGAGGCCGCCACCTTCCTGTCGCATCCCGCCACGGGCCGGGAACGCTGGCGGACCGTCTTCGAGCACCTACGGCGGCACCCCGAGGGCCCGCTGGCCTCCGCGCTGTCCACCCCGCTGATGGTGTCGCTGGCCCGCTCGGCGTACTCCCGCCCCGCGACCGACCCCGCCGGGCTGCTCGAACCGCAGGACAGGGCGTCCGTCGAAGGCATGCTCATCGACACCTACGTCGACGCCGCCTACCAGCCGCGTCCCGCGCGGGCCCGCCGATGGCTGAGCAGCCTCGCCTATCTTCTGCGCCTGAACGGGACCCCCGACCTGCTGTGGTGGGAGCTGCGGCCGGGCTCGGCGTCACGAGACCCGGAACGCGCGGCCTGGTCGCTGCCCGCGCTGGCGGCGCTGGCGCTCGCCACGGCCGCCGGGCTCGCCACCGGTCTGCTCGCGGGGCCCTGGAAGGGAGTCGTCGCCGGTCTCGGCACCGCGGCGGTCATCGGGCTGCACGCCGGCCGGGTGTTCCAGGTGTTGTGGCCGGACGGCCGCCCCCGCTACGTCCCGCTGACCTTCCGGACCCCCGCCGAGCTGCGCCGCCTGGTGACGCGGCGGCGGATGGCGTTCGGCCTGCTGTCCGGCGCGCTGACCGGCCTGCTCGGCCCGTCGTTGTGGATCGGGCTCGCGGGCGGGCTCGTCGTCGGCGCGATCCCCGTCCGCGCGGACCCGCCCTGGCGGGCCGGGGCCTTCTACGGCCTGCTCGGCGGAGCGGTCTGCACGGTCCTCGCCGAGGTGACCGGGCAGCCGTTGTCCGCCGGCGCGGCCGCCTTCCTCGTGTTCGGCACGAGCGCCGCGCTCGGGGCCGGCGTGTGGGTGTGGATCCGGTTCCGGGTGACGCACGCCCAGCTGGCCCTGCGCGGCGGGTTGCCGTGGCGGCTGACGGCGTTCCTCAAGGACGCGCACCGGCGGGGAATGCTCCGCGGGAACGGCACCGCCTGGCAGTTCCGTCACGCGCTGCTGCGCGACCGCCTGGCCGAGGACGCCTTCCTGCGCCACCTGACGCTCCGCGCCGACGCGGGCGAGACGTACGCGGCGATCAAGCTGGCCGAGACCCACGCCGCGCGGGGACAGACCGACGTCCTGCGCGCGCGGGCCGGCGCGGGCGACCCGCACGCGGCGCGGCACCTGGCGGAGTCGCTCGTCCGGCAGGACCGGCCCGGCGAGGCGATCGCCGTGCTGCGCGCGCACGCCGCGGAGCTCGCCGAGCCCCTCGCCGAGCTCCTGGAGAAGGAGGGGCGCGCCAATGAGGCCGTCGCCGTGCTCCGGGCCGCGCCTCCCCGGGGGCACGGCGCGCAGCTGGCCGGGATCCTGGAGCGGCAGGGCCGGACCGACGAGGCCGTCGCGGTGCTGCGGGAGTTCACCGACGCCGGCGGGACCAACGGGTACAACCTGCTGCTGTCGCTGCTCGTCCGGCTCGGGCGGATCGACGACATCCGGGCCTGCGCGGACGCCGGCATGGCCAACGCGGCCGCCACCCTGGACCGCCTGCTCGCCGAGCGGGGGTGCGTGGACGAGCTGCGGGCCCGGTCGGCGGCGGCGGACGGCCACGCCACCGTGGCCCTGGTCGGGCTGCTCCGCGCGCGCGGCGACGTCGAGGGCGCCATCACCGTCCTGCGGGACATCGCGGACGCCGGCCAGTGGTGGGAGGCGCCCTGGCGGCTCGCCGACCTGCTGGTGGCGCACGGCCGGGTCGAGGAGCTGACCGCCCGCGCCGACGCGGGGGACCACCACGCCAGGGAGAGGCTCGCCAAGCTGCTCATCGCCGACGGCCGCCTGGACGTGCTGCGCACCCGGGCGGAGGCCGGGGACGGCTACGCCGCCCAGGAACTGACCGACGTGCTCATCCGGGAGGGCCGGCCCGACGAGGCCGTCCCTCTGCTGCGGCCGTACGGCCCCACGGCCAGGTTCATCGAGCTGCTGTACGAACGGGGCCTCGCCGACGAGCTGCGCGTGCACGCCGAGGCCGGCGACGAGCACGCCGCGTGGCGGCTCGCCATCCTGCTGTCCCTGGGCGACCGCACCGACGAGGGCCTCGCCGTCCTGCGGTCCTTCGCCGACGCCGGGAACTGGTGGGCCGCCGCCCGCCTGGTCAACCTGCTCGCACGCAAGGGCCGCACCGACGAGCTGCGCGCCCGCGCGGACAGCGGCGACACCCACGCCGTCGAGGCGCTCACCGACCTGCTGGTGGAGCGGGGGCACCTGGACGAGGCCCTCGACCTGCTGCGCGCCCACGCGGACAGGAGCGACCCCGCGCGACGGCTCGCCGACCTGCTCGCCGAGCACGGCCGCACCGACGAGTTGCGCACCCGCGCGGAGAGCGGCGACGGCGACGCCGCGGCGCGCCTGGCCCGGCTGCTCGCCGAGCGCGGCGACCTGGAGGACGCCCGCGCGATCCTCCGCGCCCGCGCCACCGCCGGGGACCAGCGGGCCGCGTCCCAGCTGTCCGATCTGGCGTGAACGCGGGGAACTGTCCGCCATGGGCCACGACATTGAATGCCGTGCCCCGCAGCTGTGACACTGACCGCGTACGCGTGAACACGGTCTCGGGGGCGGGACATCGGGGGGCTTCCACCGTGATCGGAAATCCACCTGTCCCAGGGAAGTGAACATGGCCTACGAGATCCAGGGCAAGCAGCACGCGCCGCTACCCGTCTACCCCGCCCCGAACGCCCCGGCCCCCATCGCGACCGTCACCACCGTCGCACGGGTCTTCGTCATCTCCCTCTCCCCCGGCTGGGTCCAGGTGCGCCTGCTGGAGGGCGCCGCCGCCGGAACCGTCGGCTGGGCCCAGGCGGCGCACGTCACCTCCGTCACCGGCGACATCCTCTCCTCGGAGGAGGAGCTGAGTCAGCTGTTCGCCGCCCTGCGCACCGCTCACTTCACCCCGCCCATGGGGGGCCCGCTCCCCATCCCGTACCGCTATCCCACCGACGGCTGCTTCGCCCGCGCCGAGATCATGGCGACGATGCTCGCCGCCTCCGGCTACCAGACGGACAAGATCTTCGCCGTGGCCGCGGGCAACGGCCTGCGTCTGAACACCCCCCACGGCGGCGACCAGGCCGGCTTCGGCGAGCGCCTCCAGGTCGAGTGGTGGTACCACGTCGCCCCGCTCCTCTACGTGCCCTCGGGCAGCCCCAAACCCGACCCCGTGGTCATGGACCCCTCGGTGGCGGACGGCCCGCTGAGCATCGGCGACTGGGTGGGCCGCATGGCCACCCGTCCCGTCGCCCCGGAGATCGCCTACGACCAGCTCCGCCAGGACCTCGCGGTCAGCAAGGCCTATCCCACCGACCGCACCCTCGTGGTCCGCGCCGGCCGCACCGTCTACGCCCCGCCGCTGGCCACCGACCCCAGCCGGACGGTGGTCGGCAAGCCGGCCGACGTCGCCCTGGAGCTGTCCCGCACCGCCACCCTGGTGCCCGCCCACGACGTGGTCGCCGGCCTGGACCAGCTGTTCCGCGCCTGCTTCACAACCTGGAGTTCCAACCAGACCACCCGGGACCTGCCCGTCCCGTACCCGGCCTACACCGCCGAGTACAACGCGGTCCTCGCCCAGATCCAGAACCTGCACCCCGAGCTGCGCAAGTACATCCGCACCCGCTTCCCCAACTTCTTCGCCGACTGGCACAACACCGTCCTCGGCAGCGGCGTGGAGAACGACTACAACAACCTGAAGATCGCCCTCGCCGTCTGACGCCCGGTCACCCCCGGCGCGGAGAGGTACAACACGGTCCTCGCCCAGCCCTGCATCTCACGTTTCGCATCCCCCGGCCGTCTACATGACGTACGGGCCGCGCACCCCGCGGCCCCGGACGGACGGAGCGACATGACGAGGACCCACACCGTCATCGAGTCACCGGTCGGCGGCCTGATCGCGGTCGCCGAGGACGGCGCGCTGACCGGCCTGTACTTCGAACGGCGCCGCCGCGGCCCGAGGCCCGGCGACCTCGGCACCCGCGACGAGACGGGCTTCGCGGAGCCGCGCCGGCAGCTGGCGGAGTACTTCGCCGGTGAGCGGACCGGCTTCGAGCTGCCGCTGGCGCCGCGGGGAGACGAGTTCCAGCACCAGGTGTGGCGGCTGCTGGCCGAGATCCCCTTCGGGGAGACCCGCTCGTACGGGGAGCTGGCCCGGCGGCTCGGGGACGTGGCGCTGGCCCGGGAGGTCGGCGCGGCGTGCGGGCGCAACCCGCTGCCGGTGGTGGTGCCGTGCCACCGGGTGGTGGGCGCGGACGGCCGCCTCACCGGGTACGCCGGAGGCCTGGACCGCAAGCGGTACCTGCTGGAACTGGAGGAACCGGCACGGAAGAAGGAGGCGAGGCTGTTCTGAGCCGTGTTCCCGTCCCTTCACGCGGCCGGGCCGGGCAGGGTGTGATCATGCGACGACCGTTCGAGCAGATCGTGACCGACCACGGTCCCATGGTGCTGCGGGTGTGCCGCGCCGTGCTCGGCCCGCAGGACGCCGACGAGGCCTGGTCGGAGACGTTCCTGTCGGCGCTGAAGGCCTACCCGGACCTGCCGCCCGGCGCCAACGTCGAGGCGTGGCTGGTGACGATCGCGCACCGCAAGGCCATCGACGTCACCCGCGCCGCCGCCCGCCGTCCCGTCCCCGTGGGCGATCCGCCGGAACGGCCCGCCCCCGGCCGCCCCGAGGACTGGGACGGCGACCTGTGGCGCGCCCTGAAGGCCCTGCCCGAGCGGCAGCGCCAGGCGGTGGCGTACCACTACCTGGCCGGACTGCCCTACAAGGAGATCGCCGCCCTGTCCGGCGGCACCGCCGACGCCGCCCGCAGAGCCGCCGCCGACGGCGTCAGGACCCTGCGCCGCACCTACCCGCGCGCCATCGACGAGGAAGGGGTGGCCGGATGACCACCGCGCCCGACGACCTGTTCGCCTCGCTCCCCGGCCGGGACGCCCCCGCCCTGGCCCGCCTGCACGCGGCGCTCGCCGAGCGGGCCCAGCGTGACGGCGTCCTGGACGTCGCCTACCGCACCCTGGACACCCCGGTGGGAAACCTCCTGCTCGCCGCCACCGCCGAGGGCCTGGTGAAGGTCGCCTACGCCGTACAGGACCACGACGCCGTCCTGCGCGGGCTCGCCGGCGACATCAGCCCTCGCGTCCTGCGCGCCCCCCGGCGCCTGGACGAGACGAGCCGCCAGCTGGAGGACTACTTCGCCGGGCGCCGCACCCGCTTCGAGCTCCCCCTGGACTGGCGCCTCGCCAAGGGCTTCCGCCAGCAGGTCCTGAGCCACCTGCGGGAGATCGCCTACGGCCGCACCGAGAGCTACGCCGAGGTCGCCGCGGCCACGGGCAGCCCTCGCGCCGTCCGCGCGGTGGGCACCGCCTGCGCCGCCAACCCGCTCCCGGTCGTCGTCCCCTGCCACCGGGTGATCCGCTCGGACGGCACCCCCGGCGGCTACGTCGGCGGGCCCGGCGCCAAGCGTGCCCTCCTGACCCTGGAGGCCACTCTTTGACCTGCGTCACACCATTCCCGGCCTAGCGTTGCGGTAGAGACACCCGGTCGGCCCGCGCGCCCGACGGGCCGGGAGAGGAGCCCAGGCGATGAACTTCCACGATCTCCACTACAGCGGCCGCCCGCTCCTGCTCCCCAACGCCTGGGACGTCCCCTCCGCCCTCGTCTTCCTCGCCGACGGGTACCCGGCCATCGGCACGACCAGTTTCGGCGTCGCCGCCACCTGCGGGCGTCCCGACGGCGCGCGCGCCACCAGGGAGGCGAACCTCGCCCTGGCCCGCGCGCTGTCGGCGCTGCCCTGTCCGGTCAGCGTGGACGTCGAGGACGGCTACTCCGACGACCCCGCCGAGGTCGCCGCGTACGTCGCCGGGCTGGAGGCCGCGGGGATCAACATCGAGGACAGCACCGGCGCCGGGACCCTCGTCTCCCCCTGGGTCCACGCCGCGAAGATCACCGCGATCAAGCAGCGCTGCCCCGACCTCTTCGTCAACGCCCGCGTCGACACCTACTGGCTCGGACGGAACGCCACCGTGGGCGCGACGCTGGAGCGGGCCACCCGCTACGTCGAGGCGGGCGCCGACGGCGTCTTCGTCCCCGGCGCGACGGACCCGTCCGTCCTGCGGCGCCTCACCGCCCGCCTCCCGGTCCCGGTGAACGTCCTCGCGACCCCCGGCCGCTCCCTCGCCGACCTCGCCGCGCTCGGCGTCCGCCGCGTCAGCACCGGTTCCCTCCCCTACCGCGCCGCGCTGCACGCCGCCCTGGAGACCGCGAACGCCGTCCGCGACGGGAGGCCCACGCCGCCCGCGACGCCGTACGCCGACATGCAGGCCGAGCTCGTCCGCCACGCCGAGGACCGGCGGCCGCGCGCCGCGATCGCGGACCAGGCGGGGTGAGGCGCGGGCCCGCGCTCAGGCGGGTGAGCCCTCCACCGGAAGGCCGGAGCGGGTCCAGTCCTCGATGCCCTCGGCGTACAGGCGCACGTCCTGGTAGCCGAGCCTCTTCAGCTCGGCCGCGAGGTCGGGGCCGCGGGTGCAGGCGGGGTCGGTCGAGTAGACGACGATCGGCGCGGCGCGGTCCGGCAGCACGTCCTCCGCGGACGCCGGGGCGTCCACCGCGGTGAGGTTCAGCGCGCCGGGCAGGTGCCTGCGCCGGTAGGCCGGCTCGGGCAGCGCGTCGACGACGGTGACGGCGCCGCCGGCGAGCGCGGACCGCAGCTCGTCCCGGGAGATCGTGGCGCCCGCGCCGGGGCGCGTGTCGCGGGCGAACGGCGGCGGGGCGCCGGGGTCCTGGAGCGGGCCGCTGAGCTGGATGTTGGCGATCAACCAGCGATCGCCCGCCCGCACGGCCACCAGGGTGACCCGGAACGACCCGCTGGTGTCGCGTCCCATGGCGGTGGTCCGCTGCTCCTGGACGCCGCCGACGATCGCGGTGTCGCCGTGGAACCGCACCTGGCGCTCGTGGATCTCGAAGTGGTGGTTCTTCAGCGGGCCCTGGTGGCGACCGGCCCACTGCTGCTTGGTGAGGCTGAATCCGACGGGCCCGATACCGGCGAAGTCGTCGGTCAGGAGGTCGTCGTAGGCGCCGACGTCGCCGTGCAGCTCGGCTTTGGCCCAGCGGTCGACGAGGTCGAGAATCTGCTGCCGGCTCATTCTTGGCATCCCCGTTCTCTCTAAGCGGAGGGAAATCCTCCACATTGACTCTGGCACACCCGCCGGAGACTGCGCAAGACTAAGTGGAGCATTTTCCTCCGCATACGCGGATATGCTGTCCGCATCACGGCAGAAGGGAGAGGGCGATGGCCAAGTCGATCAGGGCCGACGCCCGGCGAAACCAGGAACAGATCCTGCTCGCCGCGCGGGACCTGGTGGCCGAGCGCGGCCCCGACGTGCCCCTCGACGAGATCGCCCGCCGCGCCGGGGTGGGGATCGGCACCGTGTACCGCCGTTTCCCCGACCGGCACGCCCTCGTGCACGCCCTCGCCCTGGACGCCCTCACCAGAACGGTCGAATCGGCCCGCGCCGCCATCGCCGAGGAGACCGACCCGTTCGACGCCCTCGCCCGCTACCTGCGCGAAGCACTCGAACTACGCGTGTCCGCCGTGCTCCCGGCCCTGCTCGACGTGCTCGACCTGGCGAACGACCCCGAGATCGGTCCCGTGCGCGACGAGTCCGCGCACCTCGTCCGCCGGCTCGTCGCCGAGGCCCGCGCGGCGGCCGTCCTCCCCGCGGACGTCACCTTCGAGGACATCGGCATGATGCTCGTCCGGATCGCCCGGCCCCTGCCCGGCCCGCTCCCCGCCGGCGAGAAACACGACCTGGCCCGCCGCCACCTGGAGCTGTTCATTCGCGGCCTGCGGGCGCTCGCCCCCGCGCCGTGACCCCCGGCCACACCCGGCGCTGCCCCACGTTCACCGCGGCGCCATCTCGGGGGGATCAACAGTTCACCGGCTATCGCCAGGATCACCAGACATGCACGTCAAACACCCCTTCCGGATCACCGCGGCCACCGCCACGGCCGCCCTCTCCCTCGCGCTGACCACCGCACCCGCCCAGGCGGCGACCCACCCGGGCCACGGCGGCAAGGGCATCTCCCTGGCGTTCCTCGGGCGCTTCTCCACCGGCTCGGTCGGCACGGGAGCCTCGGAGATCACGTCGTACGACCCCGCCACCAAGCGGGCCTTCGTGGTGAACGCGCAGGCGGGGACCGTGGACGTCCTCGACATCCGCGACCCGCGCGCCCCCCGGCGGGTCACCTCCCTGGCGGCTCCGGGAGCCAACAGCGTCGCCGTGCACAAGAAGCTGGTGGCCGTCGCCCAGCAGGCCGAGACCAAGACCGGCCAGGGCAAGGTGTCGCTCTTCGACACCCGCACCGGCAAGAAGCTCAAGGAGTTCCCCGCCGGGGCGCTCCCCGACATGCTGACCTTCACCGAGGACGGCCGCCGGCTGGTCGTCGCCAACGAGGGCGAGCCCGAGTCCTACTGCGCGGACGCCGTCGACGACCCCGAGGGCTCGATCAGCGTCATCGACATCGCCCGGGGCACCGTGCGCGACGCCGGTTTCCAGGCGTTCAACGGCCAGGCCGACCGGCTGCGCGCCGCGGGCGTGCGCATCTCGGGCCCCGGCGCGACGGTGGCCCGCGACATGGAGCCCGAGTACGTCACCGTGTCCGGCGACACCGCGTGGGTGACGCTGCAGGAGAACAACGCGGTCGCGATCGTCGACCTGGAACGTGCCAGGGTGGAGCGGATCGTGCCGCTCGGACTGAAGGACTTCGGCAAGGTGGGCGTCGACGCCTCCGACAAGGACGGGAAGATCGACATCCGCCCGCGTCCCGGCGTCAAGGGCATGTACATGCCCGACGGGATCGCCCACTTCCGCTCCCGCGGCCAGACCTACCTGGTCACCGCCAACGAGGGCGACAGCCGCGACTGGGACTGCTACACCGACGAGGCCCGCGTCAAGGACCTCACGCTGTCCGCGACCGCGTTCCCGAACGCCGCCGACCTGAAGAAGGACGCGGAACTCGGCCGCCTCACCGTCGCCGCCGACTCCCCCAAGGACGCCACCGGCGCCTACACCGCCCTCCACACCTTCGGCGCCCGCTCGATCTCCCTCCGCTCCACCGGCGGCGCCCTGCTCTGGGACTCCGGTGACGGCCTGGAGAAGCTGATCGCCCGCGAACTCCCCGAGAACTTCAACGCCGACAACGAGGAGAACGACTCCTTCGACAGCCGCAGCGACAACAAGGGCCCCGAGCCCGAAGGCGTCACCGTCGGCGAGGTCCGCGGCAGAACCTACGTCTTCGCCGGCCTGGAGCGCGTCAGCGGCGTGGCCGCCTACGACGTGACCGACCCCCGCCACCCCACTCCCGCCGCCTTCCTCAACACCCGCGACTTCACCGGCTCCGTCGAGGACGGCACCGCCGGCGACGTGGGCCCCGAGGGCGTCTTCTTCGTCCCCGCCGGCGACAGTCCCACCCGCCGCCCCCTCCTGATCGTGGGCAACGAGATCAGCGGCACCACCGCCATCTACGAAGTCCGCTAGGTCCCGTCGGCCTCGGTCCGCATCCGCGCTCCCGCGGATGCGGACCGGCCACGGGTCCGCACGGCCGTCACTCGTCGACGGCGGTGTCCGCGCCCAGCCGGGCCCAGGTGTCCAGGGAGGCGCGGTCGGCGTCGAGGACGCCGCGGAACATGGTGATCGCGTCCTCACCGAGCAGGAGAAGGCCGGGAGGTTCCGGGGACTCCACCGCGGTGATGATGGCGTGGGCGGCCTTGGCGGGGTCGCCGGGCTGGGTGCCGTGGACGGTGTCGTGTTCCTTGCGGCGTTTGCCGGCGGTCTCGGCGTAGTCGGGGATGGGGGTGGCGGACTGGGTGAGGGAGCGGCCGGCGAAGTCGGTGCGGAAGCCGCCCGGTTCGACGGACATGGCGGTGATCCCCAGGGGGGCCAGTTCCTTGCGCAGGGAGCCGGTCATGCCCTCCAGGGCTGATTTCGCGGCGGCGTAGTAGCCGGAGCCCGCGGGGGTGATCCGGGCGCCGATCGAGGAGATGTTCACGATGGCGCCGGAGCGGCGGGCCCGCATGCCGGGCAGGACGGCCTTGATCAAGGCCACGGCACCGAAGAAGTTGGTGTCGAACAGCCGTCGCACGTCCGCCTCGTCCCCCTCCTCGACGGCGGCGCGGTAGCCGTAGCCGGCGTTGTTCACGAGCACGTCCACGGCGCCGAAGTGCTCCTCGGCGCGGCGTACCGCCTTCTCGACCTGGTCCCGCTCGGTCACGTCGAGGGTGAGCGCGAGGGCATTCCGGGGGTGCGCGTCGGCGAGGTCCCGCACGCTCGACACGTCCCGGGCGGTGACCACGGCGTTGTCACCGCGGGCGAGGACGGCTTCGGCGAGGGCTCGGCCCAGGCCGGTCGAGCATCCGGTGATCAGCCAGGTGGACATGGTGATCGGTTTCCCTTCTTTGTGTTGCCGGGGGCCGGTAGGCCGCGGACCCGAGAAAGCCCCCGGCGGAGAAGGCCGCCGGGGGCTTTCGGGTGAGACCTGAACGTCAGACCAGGTCGTACCGGTCGAGGTTCATGACCTTGTCCCACGCGGCGACGAAGTCCTTGACGAACTTCGCCTTCGCGTCGTCGCTCGCGTAGACCTCGGCGAGGGCGCGCAGCTCGGAGTTCGACCCGAAGACGAGGTCGGCCCGGCTGCCGGTCCACTTGACCTCGCCGGTGGCGGCGTCGCGACCCTCGAACGTGTTCGCGTCCCCCGCGGTCGCCGACCACGTCGTGCCGAGGTCGAGCAGGTTGACGAAGAAGTCGTTGGTCAGGGTGCCGGGGGTCTCGGTGAGGACGCCGACCGGCGACTGCTGGTGGTTGGCGCCGAGGACGCGCAGGCCGCCGACGAGGACGGTCAGCTCGGGGGCGCTCAGGGTCAGCAGGTTGGCCCGGTCGATCAGAAGGTACTCGGCGGGCAGGCGGTTGCCCTTCACCAGGTAGTTGCGGAACCCGTCGGCGACCGGCTCCATCGCGGCGAACGACTCGACGTCGGTCTGCTCCTGGGAGGCGTCCACGCGGCCCGGCGTGAAGGGCACCTCGACGTCGACGCCGGCGTCCTTGGCCGCCCGCTCGACGGCCGCGCCGCCCGCGAGCACGATCAGGTCGGCGAGCGAGACCCGCTTGCCGCCGACCTGCGCGGCGTTGAAGGTCTCCTGGACGCCCTCAAGGGTGCGCAGCACGGTGGCCAGCTGGTCGGGGTCGTTGACCTCCCAGCCGCTCTGCGGTTCGAGGCGGACACGGGCGCCGTTGGCGCCGCCGCGCTTGTCACCGCCGCGGAAGGTCGAGGCCGACGCCCACGCGGCGGACACGAGCTGGGACACCGTCAGGCCCGAGTCGAGCACCTGCGCCTTGAGGGAGGCGACGTCCGCGGCGTCGACGAGCTCGTGCGTCACCGCGGGCAGGGGGTCCTGCCAGAGCAGCGTCTCGGACGGGACCTCCGCGCCGAGGTAGCGCACGACCGGGCCCATGTCGCGGTGGGTCAGCTTGAACCACGCGCGGGCGAAGGCGTCGGCGAACTCGGCGGGGTTCGCGAGGAAGCGCCGCGAGATCTGCTCGTAGACCGGGTCCACGCGCAGCGCGAGGTCGGTCGTCAGCATGGTCGGGGCGTGGGTCCTTGCCGGGTCGTGGGCGTCGGGCACGGTACCCGCCCCGGCGCCGTTCTTCGGCTTCCACTGGTTGGCGCCGGCGGGGCTCTTGCTCAGCTCCCACTCGTAGCCGAAAAGGATCTCGAAGAAGCTGTTGTCCCAGGCCGCCGGGGTGGTCGTCCACGCGCCTTCGAGACCGCTGGTGATCGTGTCGGCGCCCTTGCCGGTGCCGTAGGTGTTCTTCCAGCCGAGGCCCTGCTCCTCGATCGAGGCGGCCTCCGGGTCGAGGCCGACGTTGTCGGCCGGGCCCGCGCCGTGGGTCTTGCCGAAGGTGTGGCCGCCCGCGATCAGGGCGACGGTCTCCTCGTCGTTCATCGCCATCCGGCGGAAGGTCTCACGGATGTCGCGGGCCGAGGCCAGCGGGTCCGGGTTGCCGTTCGGGCCCTCGGGGTTGACGTAGATGAGGCCCATCTGGACGGCGCCGAGGGGGCTCTCGAGATCACGGTCGCCGGTGTAGCGCTGGTCGTCGAGCCAGGTGGACTCCGGGCCCCAGTACACGTCCTCCTCGGGCTCCCACACGTCCACGCGGCCGCCGGCGAAGCCGAAGGTCTCGAAGCCCATCG
Source organism: Sphaerisporangium aureirubrum (assembly GCF_042658925.1). Lineage (NCBI taxonomy): Bacteria > Bacillati > Actinomycetota > Actinomycetes > Streptosporangiales > Streptosporangiaceae > Sphaerisporangium > Sphaerisporangium aureirubrum. The sequence goes on along the minus strand of NZ_JBHSRF010000003.1, from coordinate 197,114 downwards.
TCTCCAGGGCGACGTTGCCGGCGAGGATCATGAGGTCGGCCCAGGAGAGCTTCTGGCCGTACTTCTTCTTGACCGGCCACAGCAGGCGGCGGGCCTTGTCGAGGTTGGCGTTGTCCGGCCAGCTGTTGAGGGGCGCGAAGCGCTGCTGACCGGCGCCCGCGCCGCCGCGGCCGTCGCTGATGCGGTAGGTGCCCGCGCTGTGCCAGGCCATCCGGATGATGAACGGCCCGTAGTTGCCGTAGTCGGCCGGCCACCAGTCCTGCGAGGTCGTGAGCGCCTGCGCGATGTCCTGCTTCACGGCCGCGAGGTCGAGGCTCAGGAACGCCTCGGCATAGTCGAAGTCCTCACCGAGGGGGTTGGCCACGGCGGGGTTCTTGGCGAGGATCTTCAGGTTGAGCCGCTCGGGCCACCACTGGCGGTTGCCGCCGCCCTGGGTCGGGTGCGGGGCGCGCTCGTGCGCGACCGGGCAGCCACCCCCGTCCTCCGTCTTCGCGTCTGTGACTATTGCGTCGTGGTTCTCAGTCATCGAAATCTTTCTGGGCTAGGCGATCACGGTGCTCAGGAGCTGCGGGCGGTGGAACAGTCGAGGCACAGGCCCCAGTAGATGACCTCGGCCTCGTCGATCGAGAAGCCGTGGTCGTCGGAGGCGGTCATGCAGGGAGCCTCGCCGACCGCGCAGTCGACGTCGGCGACGACGCCGCACGACCGGCAGATGACGTGATGGTGGTTGTCCCCCACGCGCCCCTCGAACCTGGCCGCGCTGCCTGCCGGTTCGATGCGGCGGACGAGTCCCGCCGCGGTGAGCGCGTGGAGGGCTTCGTACACGGCTTGAAGGGAGATGTGGCCCACCCGGTCGCGCACCCCGGTGGCGATCTCCTCGACATCGAGATGATCGCCGTGCCGGACGGTCTCAAGCAGCGCGACTCGGGCGGCCGTCACCCGCAGGCCGGCACCGCGCAGCTCCTCGGCGGTGGTCGGAGTCTGGGATGCGGTCATGGCGCCAATCCAACCTTCGTAAACCCGAACGATCCAATAGAACGAATAGTCCAAGTCTAGAGGCCGGATCCGGCAACGTTTGCCGGTGGGGGTACCACTCCGCCCCTGGCTCAGGCACCTGCCCGCCGCCTACGCCCCGGAAGACCGGCGGAACCTCAGGTAGACCGAGGTGGCCCACGCCGCGCCGATCATCTGGCCGATCAGCATCGGCCGGAAGTCGCCCGCGACCCCGGCGACCACGTCGGTGGCGAGCACCGCGACCGGCGCCACGATGGTCCATGCGAACCAGCCGTGTTCACGGCCGGCACGGAACCGCCTGGCGAACACCGCGTAGGCGATCAGACCGGCGACGCCGCCGACCGCCGGCGCCATCGAGTGGACGACGCCGTGCCAGGTCACCGCGTCGGGGGTGCCGACCGGGTAGCCGTTGATCGGATCGGTGGGGAAAACCCCCGCCACCATCAGCGCCGCGCCTCCCAGGCCGAGGAGCCGCGGCCCCCACGTGCTCCCCCGGCCCGGTGCCGCCGCCCGCCGCAGCCCGGCCGCGCCGGCCAGTGCCAGTGCGCCGCAGACCACGAAGTTCGCGATCTGCACCCACCCGAGCTCGCCCAGTGCCAGCGAACTCATGGGATGCCGGGCCGGGTCGAACCCTTCCCGGGTGTACACCTGCGCCAGCACGACGGCCACGAACAGCGGCCCGGAGACGGCGCCGGCCACCAGCAGCGGCCCCACCGGTGCCCGCCGCGCGGCGGGCACCGAGATGACGGCGGTCACGACCCCATCTCCTGACCGGTCTCCAGCAGGGTCTTCAGGCCGCTGAGCGTCCACGCCCAGCCGCCGCCGGCGCCGATCGCGTCGAAGTCGCCACGCATCAGCGCGGCCATGCCGGGCGCGCCGCTCACGTCGTGCGTGACGGTCAGCGCGCAGACGCCGCCCTTACCTTCGGCGATCTCGTAGGTGAGACGGGTGAATCCCTCCGCCAGGATCGACGGGTCCATCAGCACACGGAACGTCTGCACCAGCCTGCGCGGCGGATCGACCTCGATGACCTCCCCGTCCACCGCCACCTCCGGCGCCCCGTACTCGATCATGCCGGCGTTGGCGCGGCCCACGTACGCGCCGCCCGGCCGCAGGTCGTACTCGCTCAGCCCGCCGTAGCCGTACCGTGCGGTCCACTCCGGCTTGGTGATCGCGTCCCAGATGGCCTCCGCGGTCGCCTTGATGTACACGCGGTAGACCTGCACGGTCGTCTCGGTATCACTCATCTTCGGTCTCCAGTTCCGCTTTCAGCTCCGCCAGCACCGACACCTGGCGTTCGGTGTACTTGTCGATCCACCTGTCGTGGATCAGCCGGATCGGCACCGGGTTGAGGAAGTGCAGCTTCTCCCGCCCCGACCGGCGGGTGACCACGAGACCGGCGTCCTCCAGCACCCGCAGGTGCTTCATCACCCCGAAGCGCGACATCTCCAGCCCGGACTCCAGCTCGGTGAGCGTGCGGCCGTCACGCGCGAAGAGCAGGTCGAGCAGGAATCGGCGCGTCGGATCGGCAAGGGCCTTGAACACCTGGTCATCGTCAGCCACCCTCGGAAAATATGTGACCAAAAGGTCACATGTCAATCCGTGAAGCGGTACCGGTATCCCTCACAAGATCGTTAGCCTGGCTCTACGGCGTCCGCGCGCAGGTCACCGTGGGCGCGGTGTTGGTGCCGCTCCAGTTCGCCAGGAAGCCGAACGTGGTGGACGCGCCGGGGGCCAGCGCTCCGTTGTAGCTCTCGTTCCTGAACGCGTACGGACTGGCGGTGCTGTCGGTGCGGGCACCCCAGGTCTGCGTGATCCGCTGGCCGTCGGGGAAGGTGAGCGTCACCGTCCACCCGGTCATCGCGGTGGTCCCGCTGTTGGTCACGGTCACCTGCCCCTGGAACCCGCCGCCCCAGCTACCGGTGAGGCTGTACACGGCCGTACACCCGCCGGCGGTCGGCGTGGGCGTGGGCGAGAACGTGGGACAGCCCGTGGGGAGGACGGTGACGGGAGGAGTGAACGGCGAGGTGTTCCCCGCCGCGTCCCGCGCCCTGATCTGGTAACGGAAGGTCCCCGCACCGGTCTGTGTGAACGACGTGGTCGTCGAAGTGCCGACCAAGACGAACGTGCCACCGGAGGTGCCGAGCGCACGCCAGATCTCGTACCCGGTGACCCGCACGTTGTCCGTGGACGCCGCCCAGTTCAGCGTCGCCGAGTCGCAGGTGATGGTCACGACCGGCGTACCCGGCGTGGTGGGCGGCTGCGTGTCCTGCGGCGGCATGGTCGGGCACGGCGGCGGCACGACACTCACCGGCGAGGTGAACGCGGAGGTGTTGCCGGCCGCGTCGCGCGCTCGCACCTGGTACTGGACCGACCCGCTGAGGGCCTGGGTGAACGAGGTGGTCGTGGTGGTGCCGGCCGAGGTGAACGTGCCGCCGTTGGAGGCGCGGTAGACGTCGTAGCCCGTGACCCCCACGTTGTCGGTGGACGCGGTCCAGTTCAGCGTCACCGTCACGGGATTGCAGCTGACCGTGGCCCTCAGCCCGCCCGGAACCGACGGCGCGGTGGTGTCCGCGGGGTTCCCGCCCCCGAGCAGGGCGGTCAGCGCCGGGTACCAGCGGTCGGACATCTTCTGGAAGCCCGAGTCGTCCGGGTGCACCCCGTCCCCGGTCGTGTCGGCCACCGTGTCGAAGCCCGTGTACTGGTCGACCACCGTGATCGGCGACTGGGTGGTGCTCTTGCCCGCGGCCCAGCCCGGGATCGCGTCGTTGAGCGCGGTCACCCCGGACGGGCACCAGGTGCACCCGCTCGGCGTCATCGGAACGATCTTGGCCACGATGATCTTCGTGTTCGCGTTGCTCGCCCGCATCTGGTCGACCAGCTTGGTGAACGCGGCGATGATGGTCGCCGTCGCGACGTTGTTCCAGACGTCGTTGGTGCCGAGATGCATGAGCACGATGTCCGGCCGCGTGCTGGAGAGCCACCCCGGGAGCTGGTTCTGGTTCGCGATCCCGGTGGCCTGGAATCCCCCGTGCCCCTCGTTGTCCCCGTCGTGCGCCACCGAGCAGCCGCCGCCCGGCAGGGTCCCGACGAAGTCGATGTTCGTGAACCCCGTACGCTGCAGCCGATCCCAGAGCAGGGCCCGCCAGCACCCGGGTCCCCCGGTGAGGGAGTCGCCGAGCGGCATGATCCTCACGGGCGCCGCCGCGGAGACCGCGGGCGTGGCCATGGGCGCGACGCCGAACAGCGCGGCGAGCGTCACGAGGATTGCGCAGACAAGTCGCCGTTGCATGGGTGACTCCCTGACGGACGGGGATGAGGCAGTACCTTTTGCCGGCTCCACCATGCCGATCAATGCGGTGTGCGGACGGTAAGCGCGTGCGCCACCGTGTGTCGAGCCCGCGACCAGCGCGGAGCGCGTAGTGCCAGCTCACTCCTGGAAGTTTCAACGCCTGTGTGAGCGCCGGGGACCGCGCCGGTAATCGGGATGACGCCCCGGAGCCGCCGCTGCGAGAATCGATCTGTGCGAGATCTGGAACGTTTCCGAGCCTCCATCCATACCTGGGCGGCCGGCGGCGAGGACGCTCCAGCGGCCGCGACCGTGGCCCGCGAGCTGGCCGCCGGCGGCCTCGCCACGGTCGTCCTCGTCGAAGGGGTCAGCGACCAGAGCGCGCTGGAGGCGCTGGCCATGCGGCGCGACCGCGATCTGGCCGGCGAGGGCATATGCGTCATGTCGATCGGCGGCGCGATGGGCGTCGGCCGGTACCTCCGGATCCTCGGCGCCCGCGAGCTCGCCGTGAACGTGCGAGGCCTGTGCGACGAGGCCGAGGAGGCCTACTTCCGCCGCGGCCTGGAGCAAGCAGGCTGGGGCACCGGCCTGACCCGCTCCGCGATGGAGTCGCTCGGCTTCTACGTGTGCGTCACCGACCTGGAGGACGAACTGATCCGCGCCCTCGGCCCCCCAGGCGTCGAGCGGGTCTTCGCCGCCGAGAGAGACCTGGCCAAGTTCCGCCTCTTCCAGAACCAGCCCGCCCAGCGCGGCCGCGCCGTCGAACACCAGATGCACCGCTTCATGGGCACCACGAGCGGCCGCAAGGCCCACTACGCCCGCGCCCTCGTCCTCGCCCTCGACGCCCCCCACGTCCCCCGTCCCCTGGACCGCCTGCTCGCCGTCACCTGACCGGGACCCGCGGTCAGAAGAGATTGGGTCTTCTCAACATTCTTCGACCGGGTTATCAACAGGCCAAGCGGACACGTGAGGGCGGCGCTCCACGTCCGCATGCACCTGGGTCACCGGCCCCGCACCTCCTCTCAGTGATCACCGCTTCGATGGAGAACGCCATGCGCAAGTTGCGAGACGTGCTGCTCCGGATGTTGTGCCTCGTGTCGGTGCTCACGGCAGGAGTCACGGCCGCGAACCCGAGCGCCCACGCCGCCGCGCCCGACCGTTGGGGTTTCGCCGTCGTCGACGTCACCTCGGGCGTCCCCAGCCTCAGCCATGAGGCGGGGAGCTGGCCGACCGGCTCCACCGTCACGGTCGCCGCGATCGCCACCGGCCAGGTGTTCGTCCGGTTCCCGCAGATAGGGATCCCCTTCGGCGGCGTCGTGCACGTCACGGCGATCACCCAGGAGCCGAAGTGGTGCCAGGTCCAGCAGTGGGGACCGTGGGGGGCCGACGAGGGAGTGGCGGTGCAGTGCTACCGCTACGGCGGCACCCCGGAGTTCACATCGTTCTCGGTCGTCTTCTCGGAGAGCAGCGGCCGCCTGAACGCTCCCCAGGCGTTCGGCTACATCCACAGCGAGCCCGTCTCCGGCGGCGACCCGGTCGCCAGCTCGTACAACTCGATGGGCGTGACCAACCGCGTGACACGCGTCGCCCCAGGTCTGTGGCAGGTCACCCTGCCGGGACTCGGCTCAGCGGCCCAGACGGGCGGCTTCCAGGTCACGGCCGTGAACGCCGTCCGGCCCGCGCGCTGCAAGCCGGCCAGCTGGACCCCGTCCACCACCGCGCACACGCTGTACGTGATCTGCCACGATGCGACCACCACCCGAATCGACACCGGCTGGACACTCACCTACCAACGCGAGCGCGCCATCACCGGCGGAGCCCTCCCACCGACGACCTTCGCCTACACCTTCGACAAACTGCCGACGACCCCGGGCCCGTACTCACCCACCCCGGCGGCGATCAACTACAACTCCCTGGCCTCGACCAACGACATCAGGACCGCCGGACCGGGCCTGCGCCTGGTCACCTTCCCCGCCGTCGGCTCCCTCCCCGACAACGTGCAGGCCACCGCCTACGGCGTGAACCCCGAATACTGCAACCTGCTCGCGACGTGGACGACCACCGGCGGCACCGCGACCGTCCACGACGCCTGCTACAACGGCCTCACCCGAAGCGACCAGTCCTCCTTCGTGACGTACGTGTCCGCCCGATAGCACCCGACGGCCCCTCCTAAGATCCCGCGTATGAGGATGGACGACCTCGCCGGCACCGCCAGATGGCTGTGGCACGAGGTGGACCCCGGCGACTGGTCCGGCGAGGCGCTACGCCTACAGGCCGAAGGCCGTTGCCACCTGGTCCCGATAAAGGATCACTAACACCGGTACACCGGCTCCCGGGAGTTCCGCGGCCTGGTCATCCCCCTCTCCCTGGACGGAGAACCGGTCACCGCCTTCCGGCAACACGCCGACGCGCTGGAAACCGCGATCGGCGCCGCCAGCAGCGTCGGCAGCCACGGCCCGATAGGCCCCTGGTACGAGCGCTCCCCCGACTGGGGAGCCCCTTTCCTACGCTGGCGACGCCCCGGCACCAATTCGCTCGAGTTCCGCGCCACAGAGACCGGCGCAGAACTTTCCCTCCAGCCAACGAGACCATACGAGGAATGGCGGCAAGCCACATTCGAGTGGGCAGACCCGGCGCACCTGCCAGGCGGTTTCGTCATCGAGTACCTGAACGCCGCCAACGAGGGCCTCGCTGGCAAAACACGTCCACAGCCCGGAGAACGCCCACACCGTCCTACTCGGCTTGGGGTTCTAGCCCTCACTCCTGAGACCGGGCGCGCGGCGGGCCGGGAGCTCGGTCCCGGCCCGCCGCTACGGTGTGTCCTGCCTGAGGGGGTCGGGGTCAGCTCGCGGTGCAGGTGACGGTGGCGCCGGCGCCGGTACCGTTGCCCTGGAAGCCGAGGCTGGTGCTCTGTCCGGCCGGCAGTTGGCCGTTGTAGGTCTGGTTGGTGACGGTCACGGTGCCGGTGGTGCCGGAGTTGACGCCGTTCCACATGGAGGTGATCGTGGCTCCGGCGGGCAGGGTGAGGGCGAGCCTCCAGCCGTTGATGGCGGAGCCGACCGCGGTGACGTTGATGGCGGCGACGAAACCGCCGGACCACTGGTTCTGCACCGAGTAGGTCGCCGAGCAGCCCCGGGCCCCGCTGTTGGTGGGTGACGGGGAGGGGGAGGGGGTGACGCTGGGAGACGGGGACGGGGTGACGCTGGGGGACGGGGAGGGGGTGCCGCCGTCGAGCGTGAGGTTCTTCTGCTGGACCTGCCACTGGGTGTTGCACAGGCCGCAGTTGCCGCCGACGAAGTTGGTGCCGGCCGTCGTGTCGCCCTTCAGCCGCCACTTGAGGTACAGCACGGCCACGCGGCCGAACTCGCCGCCGTTGGTCTGGCCGTAGGTGCCGCCGTGTCCGACGTTCAGGTTGCCCATGAACGCGGGCAGCCCGGCCGGCAGCTTGCCCCAGTCGTCGATGGCGTTCGGGTAGGCGATGTCGCTGGACCCGCCGATGAAGTAGGCGATCGGCTTCGTCAGCCGGCGGAGCTGGTAGTCGTCGGCGTCGTTCAGCAACCCGCTGCTGAAGATGGTGGTCGTGGTGATACGCGAGTCGTTGGAGACGGCATAGGCCTCCAGCCCCCCGCAGGAGAACCCCCCTACCGCGATCTTGCCGGTTTCCAGCTTGCCGAAGTATTTGCTGCCCTGGCGGCTGTTCTCCGCGACCGCCCAGTCGATGGACTGGGTGAGCTGCTGGGACGTCGTCGAGCCTGAGCCGTTCGGGGCGCCGCTGGCGATGACCAGGAAGCCGTGCGAGGAGATCTCACGGAGGAAATTCTGCTGCGAAAGCCCGTTGGCGGAGCAGCCTCCGTTGCCCCATACATAAATGGGAAGTTTCTCGGACGGCAGGGTTCCGGGCCGGTAGATGGTGTGATTGGGCAGGCCGGTGGAGGTCTCGTAATCAGCCGGGTAAGGACCCGACCCGCCGACCGCCGCGGCGCTCGGCGTCGTGGTGAGCGCCATTATTCCGGCGCAGACCGGCACGACCGCGGCCGCCAGTACCGCGCTGATGATCGAGCGTTTTCTCATTTCGCCCTCCGAAGGTGTCACGACGGCGCTCTGAATCGGTTGTGGCGTGCGCGGCACACGCCGACGCGGCCCGACAACGGCACGACCACTCCCACCGCGGGCCAGGCTGGTCGGCGCCGACCGAATCTGGAGATCGACATGGCGAACCGTCGACTGCAAGGTGCGCTCGTGCCAGGCGAAACGCGCCGATGAGAGCAACGTGCAGTTACTATCACCGCGGTGACATTAAGTGTCAACCAAGTCGGCCGAGCGATGCGCGCGCAGACCGGAAACGCCCTGACGCACGTGAAAGTTTCGTTCAGCCGTCCCTGCCGGCCGGGACCGAAACGGAGTTCTCCGACACCAGGAAGTGGGTGATCCAGGACGCGGCATCCGGCCAGTACGGTGTCGCGACCTCGATGAGGCGCGCCTCGGCGAGCGAGCCGAGAGCGGAATGGATCTCCAGCATGAGGTCCCTGGCAGCCTGGCGGGGCCACGGTGCCGGCAGGAGGTGCTCGGGGAGGTTCGGGTCGATGTCCGGGAACTTCCGCCAGGCATCCATGACGGAGGTCCGGGCCACCAGCGCCCGGGCCGCGTCCACCTCCCCGTCGCGGACGGCCACCCGCAGATCCGAGTACCGCGCGATGAAATCCTCGTAGGCCGAGGCGAGACCGGCCAGATCGTAGGCGGCCGCCGGACCGTGCGGACCGGCCTCCTCGTCGAACCGGGTGTGCATCACCGACCATCGACTACCGCCGACGCCGTCCAGGATGTCGTGCAGCGCCTGACTCACCGCCCCGGAGTCCGATCCCGGCCGGATCCACACACTGTCGTACAGCCCCACGAAACCCAGCGCCCCCAAAGCCTTACGAACCGCGTGCCGCGGCGCCTGGCCGGCCTGGGGAATAGAAAAGGAGACGGTCACCCAGTCACCGGTCCACCGCGGCGGCCGCGCGCCGAAGCTCAGAAAATGATCCATCCGTGAGCGATGCCTGGCGATCGCCTGAGGCGTGAGGTGATACACAGGCGGCCGTCCAGCTCCCCGCACAGCGATCAGACCACGCTTGGTCAGCCGGGACAACGCCGCCCGCGCGCTGGACTCAGTGATGCCGAACTCCCTGAGTATCGCGACCACCGCCACCGACGGAAGATCGGCATCCGAGGAGTCGAGATACTCACCGAGCAAGGTCGTCAGCAGATGCTGCGGGTTGGGGCCGGCCTGCGCCCGCGGGACCCCGGCATCGTCCGAAGGTACATGACCACTCACGCCATCAGCTTGCCTCACAACAACACCCCTCACCGCACAACGACAACCGCGCCGTCAACCCGGAGGACACAAAGGCTCCTGCTCAGATGTGTGGTGGTGCCTGATGGCGTATGGCGCTGTGCTGTACGGCCGGACCAGATCTGACCGTGGGTTGCTATCTCGTAACTCCGCGCGCGGAAGGTGGTCGGGTGGGCTACTGATGGCGGTATGGGTGGTAGGCGTGCATTGCTGGTGGGGGTTGGGCTGGCGCTGGCCGGAGGTGTTGCCGGCGCGGTGACCGATGGCAAGACGTTGGCGGCTGTGCTGGGGGCGGCGATCGGTGGCGCGCTGGGGGCGTTCGGGCCGACCGTGTACGACGCAGTGGTGGCGCGGCGACGGGCGATGGATGACGCGGTGTCGGCGGCGGCGCTGACGGATTTGGATCGGGGACCCGCGACGTTGCTGACGGCGCGTCGTGAGGTGGTGACGTTTCTCGGCCGCGCTGAGGAGTTGCGCACGTTAGAGAACTGGTGCGCCGATCCGGCCGCGGCGCGGGTGCGGCTGGTGACCGGTCCGGGCGGTGTCGGCAAGACGCGTCTGATGCTGGAGCTGTCGTCGCGGATGCATGATCGCGGCTGGGCGGTCTGGGAGGTCGGGGAGCGTCAGGAGTCGACGGCGTTGTACCGCTTCCGGCAGAGCTCTGATGGCCCTGTGCTGCTGGTGGTGGATTACGCCGAGACGCGGACGGGACTTGATGAGTTGCTGGCCTCGGTAGTGGCCGATCAGGGCAGGCAGGTGCGGTTGTTGCTGCTGGCGCGCAGTGCCGGTGAGTGGTGGGAACGGCTGGGGACGGGGGAGCCGCCGGTCCGTAAGGTGCACGCACGCGCGACCGTGGAGCACATGGGGTTGGCGTCGCGGGTCAATGCTGATGTCTCTGATGCGCAGGTGGTGGCGGCTGCGGCTGCGGACTTCGCTCGGCTACGCGGCTTGGCACACGTCCCGGACATCGTGCTCGCCTCTAGCTTTGCTCAGGCGCGGATTCTTGATCTGCACGCGGCTGCGCTGGTGGCGGTGTTGGAAACCGAGCAGGCGCCGGGGACTGGCACGATTCACGTCGACCTGGCCGAGGTGCTGGCGGAGTTGTTGGGGCATGAGCGGAAGTTCTGGCAGCGCAGCGCGGAAGCGAACGGCCTGTGTGCGGGACCTTTCGGGTTGACTTCGACGATGCTGCGCCAATTGGTGGCCACGGCGTCCCTGCTGGGAGCTCGCGACCGCACCGAGGCGGTGAGCCTGTTGGCGCGGATCCCTGAGGCGCCGCAATCGGGCCGCGTGGCCGACTGGCTGCGCGGCGTGTACCCACCTGATGCCGACAGCGGGCAATGGCTGGCTTCGCTACGGCCGGACCGGTTGGCCGAGTTGCACGTGACACAGGAGCTGGCGGCTTCACCCGAGCTGGCGCAACGATGCCTGAGCGACGTGGACGTCGTACAGTCACGTCAAGCGTTGATCGTTCTGGGACGAGCGTCGGTCGACTACGAATCGGCGCAGGAGTTGCTGCAACAGATCGTGCCGTTGGTGGCGCAGGTGGCGGCGGACTTGGAGGCATCACGAGACACCTTGGCGGCGATCTCCGGAGCGATTCCCTACCCGTCCTTGTTGCTGGCCGAAGCGGGCGCGATTCTGGCCCGCAAAGTTCTGGACAGCTTCCCCGCCGGGGAGCACAGCAGCGAGCGGGCTTACTGGCTGTCGATGGTAGGGACGTTGACGGCCCAGTTGGGCCGCCCGGCTGAGGCCGTATCCCACACCCAGGAGGCCGTCACCATCTACCGAGAGCAGGCCGAGTCCCACCCCGACCGCTACGGCCCCAATCTCGCCGCCTCCCTGTCCAACCTCGGCGTCTGGCTCTCGGCGCTGGGCCGCCCGGCTGAGGCCCTGTCCCACACCCAGGAAGCCCTCACCATCTACCGAGAGCAGGCCGAGCGCTACCCCGACCGCTACCGCCCCGACCTCGCCACCTCCCTGTCCAACCTCGGCGTCTTGTTCTCGGAGCTGGGCCGCCCGGCTGAAGCCCTCCCCCACGACCAGGAGGCCGTCACCATCCGGCGGGAGCTGGTCGAGTCCCACCCCGACCGCTACCGCCCCGACCTCGCCGGCTCCCTGTCCAACCTCGGCGGCCGGTTCTCGGAGCTGGGCCGCCCGGCTGAAGCCCTCCCCCACACCCAGGAGGCCGTCACCATCTACCGAGAGCTGGTCGAGCGCCACCCCGACCGCTACCGCCCCAACCTCGCCGGCACCCTGAACAACCTCGGCATGTGGTTCTCGGAGCTGGGCCGCCCGGCTGAGGCCCTATCCCACACCCAGGAAGCCCTCACCATCCGGCGGGAGCTGGCCGAGTCCTACCCCGACCGCTACCGCCCCGACCTCGCCACCTCCCTGAACAACCTCGGCATCTGGTTCTCGGAGCTGGTCCGCCCGGCTGAGGCCCTGTCCCACACCCAGGAGGCCCTCACCATTTACCGGGAGCTGGCCGAGTCCTACCCCGACCGCTACCGCCCCGACCTCGCCGGCACCCTGTCCAACCTCGGCGGCCGATTCTCGGAGCTGGACCGCCCGGCTGAAGCCCTCCTACACACCCAGGAAGCCCTCACCATCTACCAAGAACTGGCCGAGCGCCACCCCGACCGCTACCGCCCCAACGTCGCCACCTCCCTGAACAACCTCGGCATCACGTTCTCGGCGCTGGGCCGCCCGGCTGAGGCCCTCCCCCACACCCAGGAAGCCCTCACCATCCGGCGGGAGCTGGCCGAACGCCACCCCGACCGCTACCGCCCCGACCTCGCCACCTCCCTGAACAACCTCGGCGTCCGATTCTCGGCGCTGCGCCGCCCGGCTGAAGCCGTCCCCCACACGCAGGAAGCCGTCACCATCTACCGAGAGCTGGCCGAACGCTACCCCGACCGCTACCGCCCCGACCTCGCCACCTCCCTGAACGACCTCGGCGCCTGGTTCTCGGAGCTGGGCCGCCCGGCTGAGGCCCTCCCCCACACCCAGGAGGCCCTCACCATCCGGCGGGAGCTGGCCGAGCGCTACCCCGACCGCTACCGCCCCGACCTCGCCGGCACCCTGTACAACCTCAGCAACTTGTTCTCGGTGCTGGGCCGCCCGGCTGAGGCCCTCCCCCACACCCAGGAGGCCCTCACCATCTACCGGGAGCTGGCCGAGCACTACCCCGACCGCTACCGCCCCGACCTCGCCAGCTCCCTGAACAACCTCGGCGTCCGATTCTCGGCGCTGGGCCGCCCCGCTGAGGCCCTCCACCACACCCAGGAGGCCGTCACCATCAGGCGGGAGCTGGCCGAACGCTACCCCGACCGCTACCGCCCCGGCCTAGCCGGCACCCTGAACAACCTCGGTCTCATGTACTTGGCGCTGGGGCGCCCAGCCGAGGCTTCACAGGCTCTTGAGGAAGCAAACCGTCTCATGCCCCCACATGCGGCATCACATCCCAAGGGTTAAGCAGGACCTTGCCACGTTGCCCGATGGCAAGGTCCGACGAAGGAGGGCCGCGGCAGTTCCCTGAGTCAACACCTTTGCGCGCCAGGGTGCGTTTGCTGGTCAGTCGCGTGGTGAGGGTGGGGATTGGTGACGGCCTCGTCTGCTGGCGTCGGCTCGCAGCACCCCGCTGAGCCGACCGCCCGCCATCTGCTGCAGCATGGCCGCACTGGCCGTTCTCCCGGGGAGGCGCGTCATCACTATCATCACGCACGACAACCCGATTGGCCGTGGGGCCAGTAACTACATGATCCACGCCGACCTATCGGAGCGGCAGGACGGCTGGCGCGAACAGTTGTGGACCCACCAGCTCTCACCAGACAGGTTCGAGATCGCCTGCCTGCCGTTCTTCACATACGGCATCTGCCACCGCGACATCGTGACCATCAATGATCAGCACGTGGTGTCCGCCGTAGTTGAGAAGTCCGGGCACCGCACCTTGCGCGTCGCCCTGGTCCAGCGGCACCCTCAACGTGACCAACTCCACGAGTTGCTGCATGGCAAGGTCGTGGCATCCGGCCTGGCCCACGAGTGGCTGCAAGGCACCTATCTGTCCGTCGACCTGCCTCCCGGCACCGGACCAGATTCACTGGTGAAGATTCTCACGGGCCCACGGGAGGCCGGCGCACTCTTCTGGGAGATCGACTTCTGAGGATTGTTAGTCATTGTGTTGGTAGTTGATAGGCGGTAGCCGTGTCGTGTCGCGTGTGGTGGACGGCGGGGTCGTAGGGTGTGCCGTCGCGGTAGCAGGCGTGGATGACGCGCAGCCATCCTCGGCCGAGGGATGCAGACGGCCTGGAGGTGACGTTTGCTGCGGTCGCGGGCGCGTCTGTACAGGTCGGCGGCCCAGGGACTTCTCCCTTTGTGGATCTTTGGAGGACAACCGCCGCGGAAGGCTTGTGCCTCGCGTTCGGGGGGCGAGGGGGGCGGCGCCCCCTGGGAAGGACAGCCCTGAGCGGAGCGAAGGGCCTTTTCACCGGTGGGCGGCGTATATGTGGGAGGCCACGGCGAGTTCGCCTTCGGCCGGACGGCTGCGTAGCGCGTGTTAGCAGAGGTGTTGGCGAAAGGCCCCCGGCGGACACTCCTAGGGGCCTTTGGGCTGGGAGCCGACGAGGGGAATCGAACCCCTGATCTAGGGTTTACAAGCCGGAAGAAGATCGTCTACTTCTGTCCCTCAGCGTCTCTTCCTGCCTGCTCAGCGGGCTGATTGGCTTGATCGTCTTCTGTCGACGTCTACGGCCGTCTCGGGACGCAGTTAGCATCCGCGTTAGCAAAATCATCACCCGGCGCACCGGAGGCGGCTTATCGCCCCCACGGGGATGCGCGATGAAGGTGCTCGGTGGTGGTCGCTTGCCGACGTTCGGAGTTGACATCTCGCCGTTACCCCTGGCCGCAGGGCCGAGCGGCCAGGGGTAACGGTCAACGCCGCGGCAGCAGGCGCGAACCGGGTCGTCCGGTCAACTCTGGGTCAGTTGCCACTGCTGGTTGTTCCCGCCGTTGGCGGCCCACTGCACGACCTGCGCCCCGTCGCTCGTCGAAGCACCGGAGACGTCCGCCACCAGTCCGCTGTTGCGGCTGACGATGGTGTAGTAGCCGTTGCCGGTGGACCGTAGATACCACATCTGGTTGGTGCCGCCGTTGGCCGTCCACTGCTGCAGTTGCAGCCCGGCCGTGCTGCTGCCGGCGTTGACGTCGAGCATCTTTCCGCTCGGGACGTACTTGAGGGTGTAGGAGCCGTCGGAGGTCGTGGCGATGGTCCAGGTGGCGCTGCCGCTCTGCTGGACCACCTTGGCACCGTCAGCGGTGGAGTTGCCCGCGACAGCGAGCGGCTTGCCGCTGTTGCGGTTGACGATGCGGTAGGTGCCCGGTGCGGGTCCGCTTCCGCCGCTTCCGAGGTTGAAGTACTCCACCGCGTCGGTGAAGACGGGGCTACCGGACTTCGTGGTCGACAGCTGCAGGTACACGCGGCTGCCGGTGGCCGGGGTGGTGAAGGACACCGGCTGGGTGACCCGCGAGCCGAGCGGGACGGTCAGGGTCGTGCTTCCGGACGCGACGACCGCGCCGTTCGGCGCGTCGAGCCGCGCCGTCCAGGTGAAGCCCACCGAAGTGTCGGCGAAGTCGTCGTTGAAGACGGTGATGTTGCGAGTGACCGTGGCGTTCCGGGCGTAGGTGGGCACGGCCTGCGGCAGAGGGAAGGTGCCGTTGGAGTCCGAGGCGCCGGAGGCGGACCAGTACGGCAGGTCGACCGCTGCCACCGGGTTGAACGCCGCCTGCACGCGCTGGATCTGCGGGTTGCTCCAGGGGTCCGGGAGGTTGTCCGCGCCGTAGATAGGGTGACCGCCTTCCTCCGGGGTGAAGTCGGTGCTCCGCACGCCGGGCACGACGCTGGCCCAGGCGGACAGCAGCGTGTACGGACGCAGATCGGCGGCGCCCTTGCCGCGCTTGGCCAGGGTTGCCGTGGCGAACCACTCGAAGCCCTGCTTGTTGTTGCATGCCGGCCAGATGTACTCGCCCTCGCCCTCGGGCCGCCCATTCACGGTGATCAGGCCCTCCCCGTACCTGCCGAAGCCGTCGACGTAGTGCGAGATCACCGCGAAGTTGGCGTACGTCATCCCGGGATACATGTTGAGATTCGCGCCGACGCCCAGCTCGACAATGATCGGCCGGGTACCGTCGGCGCCGTTCATCGCCGCGTACAGGTCCTTCTCGAACTGTTCGGAATCCTGGCCGCTCTGGTTCGGCTCGTTGTTCTGACTCCAGCGGATGACCGCGGGGTGGTTGCGGTCGCGCAGGACCAGCGCACGGGCGTGGTTGACCATGTTGTCGTGCCCGGAGATCCAATCCTGCCCGGACTGGGAGCCGCGGATCGCGACCTCGTCGATGATCATCAGGCCCATCTCGTCGGCGACATCCAACATGTACGGGCTGGCCGGCTCCTGGTGGATGCGCACCACGTTGTAGTTGAGCCGCTGGTAGTTGTCCACCGCCTGCGGCCAGCCGCCGTTGCCGGACGACGGGGGCAGGAATCCGGGCAGCGTGTCGTAGGCGTCGCCCTTGCCGCCGTTGTTGATCCGGTCGTAGTCGGCACCCTGGAGGTTGTCGCCGCGGAAGTTCACGCGCACGCCGTTGAGGTAGTAGTACTCGCCGTTCTGGGTGGCCTCCCGGAACCCGAACCGGTACGTCGCGTCACTCGTGCGGCCGTCGTCGGTCGCGGCGTGAACCTTGAGACGGTGAAGCTGGGCTCGGTAGCCCGACCGGTAGGGGACATTCGGCCACCAGTACGAGGCGCTGCCGAGGTTCCACGCGACGGAATCGACCGTCACCTTGGCCGTCGACCGCGCCCCCACGGTCACGGTGCGCGACGGCAGCGCCGGGTAGGAGAACGTCCCGCCTCCGTCGGAGGAGAGCTCGCCGGTCACCGTCACCGATCGAGCGCTGGTCGAGGTATTGGTCACCCACATGTCGTAGCCGAGGGTCTGATTCGCCACCGACGTGCGGACGAACGTGTCACTGACGTACACCGCCGGATACACCCGCAGGAACGCCGAACGATAGATCCCCTGCGGTACCGCCTCGGACCACTCGGCGGCGTCGGGCACCAGGTACCGGCCGTTGGATGCCTTCAACGCGCCGCGGCCCTTCACATCGACGCTGATCGTATGAGTGGTACCCGGCGCGGCGTAAGCGCTGATGTCGAACTTCGACGGAGTGAAGGCCGTCATCTGCGTCGCGACCACCCGGCCGTCCACCGACAACGTCGCCTGGTGGTTCACGGCGCCGAACTCGATCCACGCCGACTGCGGCTGCCCCGAGTCCGGCACCGTCACCGTACGCGAGTACACCGCCTGGGACACATCGGTGAACCCCTGCTTGTACCAGCCGCCTCCGGGCACCCTGATCGAGGTCGTCGACCGGCCCGCCGGCGTGAAACTCCACGTCCCGGCGAGATCGACCGAAGCGACCGCGGCATTGCCCGCGGTGAATCCATCGATGTCCCCAGCGGCGGCGGCGACCGTCGCGGTGGACTCCGACGGCGCGGACCGCTGTGCCGCGACAGCCGGCTGAGCCCCGATCGTCGCGACCAGCAGGGCCGCCACCACAGCCGGCCACCTGCTCGCCGTACGTCGAGGACGGGAGAAGGGGTCGCTCCGCTTCATCGGTAATCCTTTCGGGTGAATCCCGTTCGTGAGGCACTTCCCGGGTCCGGCCGCCCCTCCGCGAGCGCCACCGCCCGGCCGTTCAGGCCGTCGCCGTTCGTCGGCGAAAGCCGACGGTTTGCGGGAGGCATCCTGTCTCCTCGTAATGGGAGCGTCGTATCGGTTCGACGGCATGGCCGGACATCACACTTAAGGCCCAGGTCCCACCTGTCAATGCTCAGGGTTCCACAGAGATCGGATCACTTCGGCCGTCTGGCTCCCATCACACCTGATGAGACCACGCGGTCCTAGACGTCGTGTAATTTTCAGGCTGCGTTGGACACCTCGAACACGGTTCCAAGATCGAGAATCGGCATGCTCAGGACCATCCAGACCTGTGTCGAACTTTCACAACCAAACGAATCGATTCGATGCCGTCGGACGCCTGGTAGAGGAATGGGCCCCACCTACGGCCCTGCGCAAGCAATGACGAACGCACCGATGCCCTCGGAGATTTCCTGCACCGCTACAACAGCGGCGACAGCGGTTGCGTCTTCACCGCCGAACTCGGGCGACCGTTGCGTCCACAACACGTCGACGACCAGTTTTCCTGCTCGCCTGCCAGGCAGGGCTCCCGCCCACGGCATGCGGAGTTCGACCGCACGCCGGGCTATGCCGGTGAGGGACCGCCGAAGACGAGTTCACCACCAAGCTTCGCCTCCAGGCGGTCCGGCGAACCGATCTACCCGGACACCGTCACGTCCTTGGTCGCCAAGCTCGTCGCCGCGTACAACGCCCCCAAGGATCGCCCCAAGCCCGACAAGCCTCTCCCCCACGCGAGACTTCACGACCTCCGGCACGTTCACGCCACGACGCTTCTGCTGGCCGGCGTCCCGGTTCACGTGGTCGCCGCGCGGCTCGGGCACACCGACCCGGCGATCACGCTTCGGGTGTACGCACATGTGATCGTTGAACAGATGGCGGCGGCTGCCGGCATCTTCGCGACCGCCGTCAAAGGCGCCGCCGCATAGCGGCTGTTAGCAACGGTGTTAGCAAGAGGCCTCTTGTGGAGATCGCAAGGGGCCTTTGAGCTGGGAGCCGACGAGGGGAATCGAACCCCTGACCTACGGTTTACAAGACCGTTGCTCTGCCGATTGAGCTACGTCGGCGGGTGGTGCGGTTGAGTTTAGTGGAGACGGTGGGGGGCGTCAGGGATGGGGTTGTGAGTCTCTTAGGCGGGTTAGTTCGTAGAGGGAGATTGAGGCGGCTACTGAGGCGTTGAGGGACTCGGCGGCGGCTCGGATGGGGATTCGGGCTATTACGTCGCAGGTTTCGCGGACCAGGCGGGAGAGGCCCTTGCCTTCGGAGCCGATTACCACCACCAGGGGCTCGGCGGCCAGCGTTAGGTTGGCGATGGTGGTGTCGGCGTTGCCGTCCAGGCCGACGATGAAGAGGCCTCGGGTGCGGTAGTCGCGCAGGGTGTTGGTGAGGTTGGCGGCGCGGGCGACCGGGAGGTGGGCCAGGGTGCCGGCGGAGGTCTTCCAGGCGCCGGCCGTCACGCCGGCGGAGCGGCGGGAGGGGACGAGGATGCCGTGGGCGCCGAAGGCGGTGGCGGAGCGGGCTATGGCGCCCAGGTTGCGGGGGTCCGTCACGCCGTCCAGGGCGAGGATCAAGGGGATCTCGGCGGCGTCTTCGGCGCGGTCGACCAGGTCGTCGGGGTGGGCGTACTCGTAGGGGGGGAGCTGGAGGGCCAGGCCCTGGTGGATGCCGCCGTCGGTGAGCCTGTCCAGCTTGTCGCGGCTGACTTCCAGCATGGCTATGCCACGGTCGGCGGCCATCTTGATGGCGTCGCGGACGCGGTCGTCGTTGTCGACGCGCGCGGCCACGTACAGGACGTTGGCGGGGATCTCGGCGCGGAGGGCCTCTACGACGGGGTTGCGGCCGCCGATGACCTCGGGGGTGTCCTCGCTCTTGCGGCGGCGGACGGGCTGGCGCTCGCGGTCGGGACGGTCGGGCTGGTCGCCTGAACGTGCCGCGGCGCCGCGGGGGGGCTGGCGGTCCTTGTACCAGTGGCGCAAATGGGCAGGCGGCGTGGCGCCCTTGCCCGTCAGAGAGCCTCGGCCCTTGCCGCCGGTGCCCCGCGTGGGGCCCTTCCGCTTGCCGCCGGATGCCCCGGAGCTTTTACCCGCACCTGCCATGCTGTAAGCCTACCGGTGCGATCAGTGCGCCAGCTCCCAGCGAGGGCCGGCGGGGGTGTCCTCCACGATCACCCCGGCGGCGGCGAGCTCGTCGCGGATGGCGTCGGCGGCGGCGTAGTCCCTGCGGGCGCGGGCGGCCTGGCGCTGGTCCAGGGCGACGCGGACGAGGGCTGCGACGGTCTCGCGGGTGCGGTGGTCGCCGCCGGACTCGCGCCAGCGGGCCGAGCGGGGGTCCAGGCCGAGGACGTCGAGCATGTTCTGCGTCTCGGCGAGGAGCCGGGCGACCTGCTCCTTGTTGCCGTTGGCCAGGGCGACGTTGCCCTCGCGGACGACCTCGTGGATGACGGCCAGGGCCTGGGGGACGCCGAGGTCGTCGTTCAGGGCGTCCACGAACGGCTGGGGCAGCGGGGCGGCGGCGTCGACGTCGTGGATGACCTCGGCGGCGCGGGTGACGAAGCCCTCGATGCGCTGGTAGCCGACGGCGGCCTCGGCCAGCGACTCCTCGGAGTAGTCGATGACGGAGCGGTAGTGCGCGGAGACGAGGTAGTAGCGCAGCTCGACCGCGCGGACCTTGGTCAGGATGGACGGGATGAGCAGGGAGTTCCCGAGGGACTTGCTCATCTTTTCGGCGCCGATCTTGAGCATGCCGTTGTGCAGCCAGTAGCGCGCGAAGCCGTCACCCGCCGCCTGGGACTGGGCGACCTCGTTCTCGTGGTGGGGGAAGATCAGGTCGACGCCGCCGCCGTGGATGTCGAAGGTCTCACCGAGGTATTTGGTGGCCATCGCGGAGCATTCGAGGTGCCAGCCGGGGCGGCCGGGGCCCCACGGGGTGGGCCAGGTCGGCTCGCCGGGCTTGGCGCCCTTCCACAGGGCGAAGTCGCGGGGGTCGTGCTTGCAGGACTCGTTGTCGGTGTCGCCAGCGGCCCGCATGTTCTCGGGGCGCTGGTTGGACAGCTTGCCGTACCGCTCGGCGTACGACATCACGTCGAAGTAGACGTCGCCGCCCGCGGCGTAGGCGTGGCCCTTGTCGATGAGCCGCTGCATCAGCTCGATCATCTCGGGGATGTGGCCCATGGCGCGGGGCTCGACGGTGGGCGGGAGGCAGCCGAGCGCCTCGTACGCCCACGTGAACGCGCGCTGGTTACGCTCGGCGACCACGAACCACGGCACGTCCTCTTCGGCGGCGACGCGGATGATCTTGTCGTCGAGGTCGGTGACGTTGCGGCAGAATGTCACGTCGTAACCGGAACGCCCCAGCCAGCGGCGCAGGACGTCGAAGTTGACGCCGGAGCGGATGTGGCCGACATGCGGCGGAGCCTGCACCGTGGCCCCGCAGAGGTAGATCGATACCCGGCCCGGCTGGATCGGGACGAACTCGCGGACCGCACGGGTGCTGGTGTCGTATAGGCGCAGGCTCACGAACGCAAGGCTAATGCCTCTCAGGCTCTGACAGGACATGTTGCCCGACCTCACACGGCTGTAAAACCAAAGTGATTCCGGCGCTCTTTTCACCCGTACCGCTTGGGTGCGTGTCTTCTCCGGTGAAGGAGTGGTTCGCCCGGAGGATATATACCTCTTTGCGGTATTTACCGGTTTGCTTGACCGGGCCGAAACATCGCGGAGAGCACGACCGCAACCCGGGGTCCGGGGCGCGCCACGAGGGCCGGAACGGCGTGCGCACCGGCCGGGGCTGCGGTGATTCTGTAGGCTTCGAAGGGCCATGGACGTCACCCCTCCTCTGACGGCGGTTCCGGCGACCCGCCGTCCTGAGCCCTCGCCCGCCCCCGCCACGGCCGTTCCCGCGCCGCAGCCGAGCCGAATCGCGCTCGCGCTCCGCCGCCTCGGGACCTCGGTCGCCGTGCTCGCCGTCGCCGGGCTGGCCGGGGCCGCCTGCACGTTGTCCTTCGAACCGCTGCGCGCGCTCGCCATGACCGGGGGGGCGCGGGGGGATCTCGCGTATCTCTATCCGGCGGGCTTCAGCGCTTTGCTCGCTGTCGCGCTCATCAGTGTCTTTCTGTTGCGGTCGCGGCGTTGGCCTGCCCGGGTTCAGGCGGGGTTCGTTCTCGCCGTACTCGTGGTGGCCGCCGCTACCGCCAATACCGTCGTTGCCACGGGTGCCACCATCAATCCCCGGGAGGCCGCGGTGACGGTCGCGGTGCTGCCCTGGGCTCTGCTGGTGCTCGGGTTGTGGCTGCTGCTGTTGTCCGTTCGCGCGCCTCAGATCGCTGATCTTGGGCCGGGCGATGAGGACCTTGTGCCGTTCGGGGGCGATCGGACTGCTCCGGTGGCCGCCGATCCGGTGATCGAGGTCCGGGATCCCGTGCAGGCGCCTCCGCTGGAGGAGCCTGTGACCGCTCAGGAGCGGGAGGAGGCCGCTCGGCACCTTCCTGAGGCGGAGCCTGTCGTGGGGCCTACGCCTGCCCCTGAGACGCCTACCGTCGATCAGTTGCCGCCGCCCCGGGATGAATCGCCTCTCGTCGTGGACGAGCCTGAGTGGCGGGACAGGGCCGGGAAGGACGAGACGCTGGTGCCTGAGCCGCGTGGCGGGCGGGAGCCCGATCTTCCGCTGCGGTGGGGGGATCTGATGCGGCCCGCCAGTGGGGACGTACTGGTGCATCCTCTGCCCGGGGTCGCGGAGCCGGAGGCCGGTGGGGGAACCCAGCCCTATCCGGCGTTCACCGGTGACGACGAGTACGACCCTGGCCTGTATGTGGAGCGGGGCGACGAGGCCGACGCCGGGCCTGCCACGGAGGAGCCTGTCGGCGTCGAGGTGGACACTCAGCCGTACCCGAGCTTGCGCGAGGACTCCGCCCGGCTGCCCGCCGGGGAGCAGGATCCCGATCCCGCGCACGGCGCCTGGGTGGCGGATCCCGAGGAGGTCGCCTCTCCGCAGGACGCTCCACGGCGTCCGGCGTACTCGGAGGAGACCGCCGCCCCGCCGTCCGGACGCATGCGCAGCACTCCGCTGCCACCGGAGGAGTGATCCTTTCCGGTCGAGGACCGATCGGTGGAGCACGATGAGCCCGGCAGGGGCCGGGGGTGCGGGGGTGTCCCCCGCAGGAGCACAGCCCTTGCGGCTTTCCGCGCGGAGCGCGCCCTCTGCGAGGACCATTTCACCGGCGCCGCGCACACCATGGGTTGACCTCCGTACGGCGGCGCCGAGTTCGCGGTGGGACGCGATGGGGCCGAGGTGTGGGGGCGGGATGGGGAAGACCCGCCCGGCTGGGCCGGGCGGGTCTTTGGGTGGGTGGGTGTTTGGCAGTTTTTGGTTAGACCCTTGTGCGGCCTCGGAGGCCGGCGACGAGGCCCACGCCTACGACGGCGAGGACGACCTGGAGGACCAGTTCGATCCAGTCGATGCCGTCGGTGGTGGCTACGCCGATGTACTGGGCGATGGCCGTACCGATTAGGGCGGCGACGATGCCGACGACGATGGTGAGCAGCCATCCGATGGGCTGCCGGCCCGGTAGGACCAAGCGGCCGAGAGCACCGATGACGGCACCGATCACGATCGCGCCGAGGATGGTTTCGATGGACATATTGAGCCTCCCCTGTGAGGGTCGCACCTTCACGCTGAACTGATGGCTACCCCGTCGTGGAGGACTATTCCTAGAAAATTCGAAACCGCAGGTCAGAGCGGTAAAGAAAGTTGGACGGCGCCCCGTGCACCCGCGCCGGTGAGCGGAACGCCGTCCAAAGGATTCGTGAGGCTGTGCACCCGCCTTAGGTATCCCGCTAGTACGACGGCTCGCGGGCGGGGCCGGTTGATGCCGTCGCCGCCACGGAATCCTTACCTAGGACACCTAGGACGGGAAGACGATCGCGGTGGCGATGGCGGCGACACCTTCGCCCCGGCCGGTGAGGCCCAGGCCGTCGGTGGTGGTGGCGCTGAGGGCGACGGGGGCGTCGGCGGCGGCGCTCAGGACCTTCTCCGCCTCGGCGCGCCGGGGGGCGAGCTTGGGGCGGTTGCCGATGACCTGCACGGCGACGTTGCCGATGGTGAAGCCGGCGGCACGCAGGTGGCGGGCGGTCTCCTCCAGCAGGGCGACGCCGGAGGCGCCGGACCAGCGGGGGTCGGCCGTGCCGAAGAGCGCGCCGAGGTCACCGAGGCCGGCGGCGGACAGCAGCGCGTCGCAGCAGGCGTGTGCGGCGGCGTCGCCGTCGGAGTGTCCGGACAGCCCCATCTCGCCGGGCCAGTGGAGCCCGGCGAGATGGAGCTCACGTCCGAATGCGAAAGGGTGGACATCGACGCCGATGCCCACCCTTGGCAGTGGTAGTGATGTGTTCAGGAGTTCAGGACCTCGTCGAGGAGGGCTTCCGCCTTGTCCTCGTTTGTCTTCTCGGCGAGGGCGAGTTCGCTGACCAGTATCTGCCTGGCCTTGGCGAGCATGCGCTTCTCGCCGGCGGACAGCCCGCGCTCCTTGTCGCGCCGCCACAGGTCGCGCACCACTTCGGCCACCTTGTTGACGTCACCGGACGCCAGCTTCTCGAGGTTGGCCTTGTAGCGGCGGGACCAGTTGGTGGGCTCTTCCGTGTGCGGCATGCGCAGCACATCGAAGACACGCTCCAGGCCTTCCTGGCCTACAACGTCACGCACACCGACGAGCTCGGCGTTCTCCGCCGGCACCTGAACGGTAAGGTCGCCCTTGTCGACCTTCAGCACCAAATAGGTTCTATCCTCGCCCTTGATGGTGCGGGTCGTGATGGCTTCGATTCGAGCAGCCCCGTGGTGGGGGTAGACGACAGTGTCGCCGACCTGGAAAGTCATGTGACAAGTACCCCTTCCGCTGTACTCCAGGATACCACGCGTCAGTCCCCTCCCGGAACAGTGAAATCAACATAACTGCAGGTCAAAGCCTCCATTTGGGACTTGACAACCGCGCGGCATTGTGAATCCGCCCTGGAAAAACGGCTGATGACCTGCGCTGAGACGGCCCTCGCGGTGCCCCCGGCCCGGCTTCGGGAGGGGTGGCCGGCGCCGATAAGGTGGGCCACTGGCCATACCCGTGTGCACCAAGGAGACCCCGAACAGTGACCAGCACCAGCCGTCGCCGGGTGACCGTCGTCACCGCGCTGCTCGCCTTGTCCCCGGCGCTGGCCGCGTGCGGCGCCGGGCCCGACGCGAACACCAGCAACGCCTACGCCCCGACCGAGGCCAACGTGCTGATGGGCAGCAGCGGCTCCGCCAAGACGTACGGCAGGAACGGCATCAAGATCCCGCAAGCTTTCCTCCTCGGCCCGGAGTCGGGCGCGCGAATCCCGGCCGGCGGCGCGCTGCCCCTCTTCCTCTCCATGGTGAACTACGGCGCGGCTCCGGACACCCTGAACGGCATCACCGTGGCCGGACAGGGCGGCGGCACGGTCAAGGCCCCCGGCCCCCTCACGCTGCCTCCTGGGCAGCTCGTGAACACCGGCACGCCCACGTCCAAGTACGTCCTGCAGGGCGCCCCGAAGGAACTGCTGGGCGGCGAGTCCCTGGTGCTGACGCTGAGCTTCAGCAACGCCGGGGACGTCAACATGATCGTCCCGGTGGTCACCCGCAGCCGCGAGTACTCCAGCCTCTCCCCCGCGCCGAGCACCGCGCCGAGCACCGCCCCCACACCGACGGCAACGGCCGTGCCCAGCACCAGCGCCACCCCGGCCCCGGACCCCTCCGCCAGCTCCTGAGCGGAACGCGAAAAGGCCTCCCACCCCGGGCACGGGGCGGGAGGCCTTTCACGTTTCTACACCTCTGAGGGGTCGAACTTGTAACCGAGCCCTCGCACGGTGAGGATGCACCGCGGGTTGGACGGGTCGGACTCCACCTTGGCCCTCAGCCGCTTGACGTGGACGTCCAGGGTCTTGGTGTCCCCGACGTAGTCGGCGCCCCAGACGCGGTCGATGAGCTGCCCGCGGGTCAGCACCCGCCCGGCGTTGCGCAGCAGCACCTCGAGCAGCTCGAACTCCTTCAGCGGGAGCTGCACCGGCCGTCCGCGCACCGCGACGATGTGCCGGTCGACGTCCATGCGCACCGGGCCGGCGGTCAGCACCGCGGAGTCGATCTCCTCCAGGTCGCCCTGCCGGCGCAGCACGGCGCGGATGCGGGCCACCAGCTCACGGGAGGAGAAGGGCTTGGTGACGTAGTCGTCGGCGCCGAGCTCCAGGCCCACCACCTTGTCGATCTCGCTGTCCTTGGCGGTCAGCATGATCACCGGCACCTTGGACCGCTGCCGCAGCGACCTGCACACCTCGGTGCCCGGCAGGCCGGGGAGCATCAGGTCGAGCAGCACCAGATCGGCGCCGTTGCGGTCGAAGGTGTCCAGCGCCTCCGGGCCCGTGGTCGCGACCGCCACCTCGAACCCTTCCTTGCGAAGCATGTAGGACAGGGCGTCCGAGAACGACTCCTCGTCCTCGACGACGAGCACGCGGGTCACTGCGCGGCCTCCAGGGAATTAGTTGTGCTGTCCGGCACGGCCATCGCCGCGCCGCCGAAAGCCGGTAGACGAAGGGTGAAGGTGGAGCCGGAGCCTTCTTTGCTCCAGACCGTCACCTCGCCGCCGTGGGCCACGGCGACGTGCTTGACGATGGCGAGCCCGAGGCCGGTGCCTCCGGTCGCCCGGGACCGGGCGGGGTCCACCCGGAAGAACCGCTCGAAGATCCGTTCCAGCGAGCTCTCCGGGATGCCGATGCCCTGGTCGCTGACGCTGACCTCGACGGTGTCCCCGACCGCCCGCGCGCACACCACGACCCGGGTGTTCTCGGGGCTGTAGGCGACGGCGTTGTCGATCAGGTTGCGCAGGGCGGTGACGAGCAGCTCGTCGTCCCCCCAGACGCGCAGGCCCTCGGTGCCGCCGGCCACCAAGGAGATCTCCTTGGCGGACGCCCGGGTGCCGCAGCGGTCGATGGCCTCGTGCACCACCTCGTCCACCGGCACGCGGCCGGGGGTGGGGATCGGCTCGCCGCCCTGGATCCGGGACAGGGTGATCAGGTCCTGGACGAGGTAGGTGAGCCGGGCGGCCTCGTGCTGCATGCGCCCGGAGAAGCGGGTGACGGCCACGGGGTCGTCGGCGGCGTCCTGGACGGTCTCGGCCAGCAGGCTGAGGGCGCCGACGGGGGTCTTGAGCTCGTGGCTGACGTTGGCGACGAAGTCGCGGCGCACCGCCTCGACCCGGCGGCGCTCGGTCTGGTCCTCGGCGAGGACGAGCACCTGGCCGTGGGTGCCGAGCGGCGCCACCCGCACGGCGAACGTGGTCGGCTCGACGCCGAACCTGTTCCCCGCGACCTCGATCTCGCTCTCCTGGATCTCGCCGCTGCGGCGGACCTGCCTGGCCAGCGCCAGCAGCTCGGCCGCGGTGAGCTGATCACCCTTGACCAGCCCGAAGGCGCGGGCCGCCGAACTGGCCCGCAGCACACGGTCGTCCCGGCCGAGGACGACGGCCGACGACGGCAGCACGGCGAGAACCGAGGCCACTCCTTGCGGAAGGATGTTGTCGGTGTTCTCGTCCGGGCCGGACGGCTGTTTGTCGCGCGGGCGGACCGCCATCATCGCGATCGCCCCGACGACGAACCCCGCCAGCGCTGCCAGGCTCGCCACGATCTCACTCACGCTTCCGATGGTAGGTGTCGATTCCCGCCGGTCAGGTACCCCGGCAGGCCCCTTTCCTGGAGAGTTCACCTATTGGACGAAGTTCGTTCACGATCCCGCGCGTAGCGTGAGCGCCATGCGCGACGCCTTCCACGACGAACTCAACGCTCTCACCGACCGCCTGGTGGAGATGACCCGCCTTGTCCGTTCGGCCATCTCGAGGGCCACCACGGCGCTGCTCGACGCCGACCTGCAGCTCGCGGAGAGCGTCATCTCCCAGGACGCCGAGGTCGACCGCATCTACGCGGACCTGGAGACCTCGATCTACGAACTCATGGCCACCCAGCAGCCGGTCGCCGTGGACCTCCGCACGGCCATCACCGCGCTGCGGATGGGCAGCGACCTGGAGCGCATGGGCGACCTGGCCGAGCACGTCGCCAAGATCGCCCGGATGCGCCACCCCGAGTCGGCGATCCCGCCGGAGGTGCGCGACACCATCCTGGAGATGGGCCAGATCGCCGAGCGCCTGGTCACCAAGACCGGCACCTGCATCATCGGCCAGGACATCGAGCTCGCCAAGGAGCTGGAGACCGACGACGACCAGATGGACCGGCTGCACCGGCGGCTGTTCCGGGTGCTGCTGTCCAAGGAGTGGTCGCACGGCATCGAGCCGGCCATCGACATCACGCTCACCGGCCGCTACTACGAGCGGTACGCCGACCACGCCGTGCGGGTCGCCCGGGACGTGGTCTACCTGGTCACCGGGAGCCGGGACCCCGACTCCATCGACTGACGAGGCGTCGAAGAGGGACGGGGCACGGCCGGCGGCCGTGCCCCGTTGTCGTCGCGCGCGGTCAGCGGCCCTGGTTGGCCACGGCCTCGATGGCGGCCTTGGCGGCGTCGGGGTCGAGGTATTCGCCGCCCGCCACGACCGGCTTGAAGGAGGAGTCCAGCTCGTAGCGCAGCGGGATGCCGGTGGGGATGTTGAGCTTGGCGATCGCCTCGTCGGAGACGCCGTCGAGGTGCTTGACCAGGGCGCGCAGGGAGTTGCCGTGCGCGACCACGAGGACGGTGTGGCCGGCGGCTAGGTCGGGGACGATCGAGTCGTACCAGTAGGGCAGCATGCGCCCGACGACGTCCTTCAGGCACTCGGTGCGCGGCAGCAGCTCGGGGGGCAGGCCGCCGTACCTCGCGTCACCGGCCTGGGAGTACTCGTCGTCGTCCGGCAGGGGCGGCGGGGGGACGTCGTAGGAGCGGCGCCACAGCGTGAACTGCTCGTCGCCGAACTCCTCGCGGGTCTGCGCCTTGTCCTTGCCCTGCAACGCGCCGTAGTGGCGCTCGTTGAGCCGCCAGGTACGCGAGACCGGCAGCCACAGCAGGTCCGCCGCGCCGAGCGCGATGTTCGCCGTCTGGATCGCCCGGGTCAGCACCGAGGTGTGCACAACATCCGGACGCAGTCCCGTGTCGAGCAGCAGACGGCCGCCGCGGCGCGCCTCCTCCTCGCCCGCCGTCGAGAGGGTGACGTCGACCCAGCCCGTGAAAAGGCCCTTCGCGTTCCACTCGCTCTCGCCATGCCGCAATAGCACCAAAGTCGCCATGCGCCCAAGCTTAGGGCGTGCCGGTGGAGCCGCTCTCCCGCCGTCCCCGCTCGATCATGCCAGTGAAGGCCTGCAGGTTGGCGAGGGATTCGCCTCGCTTGACGCGCCAGTCCCACTCGCGGCGGATGGAGGAGGCGAAGCCCAGTTCCAGGGCGCGGTCGAACCACTCGTCGGCGTAGGTGAGGACGCAGCCGAGGAGCCGGTCGATCTCCCCGGCCGAGATGGACGACAGCGGCAGGTGCCCGACCAGGTGGACGTCCCCCATGGCGTCGAGGGCGAAGTGCACGCCGTACATGGCGCCGTTCTTGGTGAGCAGCCACCGGTAGAACTCGGTGTGGTTCTCGTCGGGCCTGCGGCAGAAGAACGCCTCGACGTGCAGTGCCTGGTCGCTCACGGTGAGCCACGTCATGGTGGCCAGCTTGTGCTGGCCGGGCAGGCGCACCAGGTAGGCCCCGGGACGCGGGTTCTCGTAGGTCACCTCGGCGGCCTTCAGCGCGGCCTCGACGACGGACTCGTGATCCATGTGTGCACACTCCCGCGTAACAGACCCGGCTGGACCACGTGTATCAGGCGCGCCGCCTGACCGGCGCGGCGCCCCCGCGATCAGAGGCGGGCCGCGAGGGGGGCGTGCAGCCGGGCGGTGGCCCCGGCGTAGACGTCCAGCAGGCGGGCCGCGGTGGCCGACCATCCGAACGCGGCGGCGTGTTCCCTGGCCCCGGCGCCGAGCATCGCGCGCCAGGCGGGCCGCTCGGCCAGGGTCCGCAGGGCCGCGGCCCACTCGCGCGGCTCGTGGCCGTCGACGAGCACCCCGGAGACGCCGTCCCGTACGGCGGTGCGCAGGCCGCCGACGGACGCGGCGGCGACCGGCGTGCCGCACGCCTGCGACTCCAGCGCGACCAGGCCGAAGGATTCGTTGTAGGACGGCACCACGGTGACGTCGGCCGCGCGGTACCAGTCGGCCAGCTCATGCTGCGGCGCGGGCGGCGCGAGCCGTACGACGTCGGCGATGCCGAGGGCGGCGGCCAGGTCGGTGAGGTAGGAGGGCCGGGCCAGGCCGTTGCCGCTGAGGCCGCCGACGAACGCGACCAGCAGGCGCGAGCGCAGCGCGGGGTCGTCGGCGAGCATGCGGGCGGCCGCCTTGAGCAGCACGTCGGGGGCCTTGAGCGGCTGGATGCGGCCGACGAACAGCATGACGTGCGCGTCCGGCGGCAGGCCGAGCCGTTCCCTGGCGCCGCCGCGCGGGCCGGGCTTGAACACCTGGAGGCTGACGCCGGGGTTGACCACCTCGACGCGCCGGGCGGGGGCGCCGTAGAGGTCGATCAGCTCCCTGGCCTCGGTGGCGGTGTTGGCGACCAGGCGGTCGGCGACCTCCACGACCTGCTCCTCGCCGAGCACCCGGGCGACC
Source organism: Sphaerisporangium aureirubrum (assembly GCF_042658925.1). Classification (NCBI taxonomy): domain Bacteria; kingdom Bacillati; phylum Actinomycetota; class Actinomycetes; order Streptosporangiales; family Streptosporangiaceae; genus Sphaerisporangium; species Sphaerisporangium aureirubrum. Next base: position 167,062 of record NZ_JBHSRF010000003.1, on the reverse strand, counting down.
GGCTCGGGCTTGTCGCCCCGGGCCAGCAGGAGGTTCTTGACCTTGGCCATGGTGTGCATGGTGTGCACCAGCGGCACGCCCCAGCGTTCCTTGGCGAGCCAGCCGACCTGGCCGGACAGCCAATAGTGGGAGTGGATCACGTCGTAGTGCCCCGCGTCGTACGCCGCCTCGGTGCGCAGCACCCCGGACAGGAAGTTGCACAGCTGACCGGGGAGGTCGCCTTTGTTCAGCTCCTCGTACGGCCCCGCGGTGACGTGCCGCACGGTCACGCCGGGCACGAGCTCGACGGTGGGAGGCAGGTCCCTGCCGGTCTGACGGGTGAAGATCTCCACCTCGACACCGCGGCCCGCCAGGCGTTTGGCGACCTCGACGATGTAGACGTTCATCCCCCCCGCGTCGCCGGTGCCCGGCTGGTCCAGCGGCGAAGTGTGCATGCTGATCGTCGCGACCCGTCTGATCCTGGGCACGAGCGGCGTTCCCGCCACCTGACATCACCTCCAAACCGGTTATAACCGGTGGATAGTTCAGTAGATTCCCGCTTATTCCCGCCTCGGGCCTCCCGCGACGCCGCCGCTAGGACGCTGGCAGGATGGCCAGGGTGGACGGCGCCCCGCCGGGCGCGGATCCGATGACACGGCTGTGAAACGGTGAGGACGGACGATGACCAGGACAGCGGTGGTGACCGGCGCGAGCAGCGGCATCGGGGAGGCGACCGCGCGGCGGCTCGCGGCCGAGGGCTTCGACGTGGTGGCGGCGGCGCGGCGCAGGGACCGGCTGGACAAGCTGGCGGCCGAGGTGCCCGCGATCCGTCCCGCCACGCTGGACGTGACCTCCGACGAGTCGGTCGCCGAGTTCGCCGCCTCGCTGGACGGCTGCGACGTGCTGGTCAACAACGCGGGCGGCGCCATCGGCCTGGAGCCGGTCGCCGAGGGCCTGGTGGACGACTGGCGGCGGATGTACGAGGTCAACGTGCTCGGGTCGCTGCGCATGACCAGGGCGCTGCTGCCCAAGCTGATCGAGTCGGGCGACGGCGTGCTGCTGATGATCACCTCGGTGGCCGGGCTGGTGTCGTACGAGGGGGGCGGCGGCTACTGCGCGGCCAAGCACGCGCAGACGTCCATGGTCGAGACGCTCCGCCTGGAACTGTGCGGGGAGCCCGTGCGCATCACCGAGATCGCGCCGGGCATGGTGTACACCGAGGAGTTCTCGCTCACCCGGTTCCGTGGGGACGCCGAGCAGGCCGAGCGGGTGTACGAGGGGGTGCCGGGGCCGCTGAGCGCCGACGACGTCGCGGACGCCGTCGCCTGGTGCGTCACCCGGCCGTGGAACGTCAACATCGACCGGCTGGTGATCCGTCCGCGCGCGCAGGCGGCGCAGCACAAGGTCCACCGCGTCTCCTGACCCGGCGATGCGCGCGCGAGCCCCCCGGGCGTCCGGCGAGATCACCCGGGGCACCACCGGGCACAACCGGCTGCGGCGGGCGGACCGGTGGATCTGCGCCGTCTACGGCCCGCTGCTGGTGTCCGCCGACCGGCCCCTGGTCGTGGACCTCGGCTACGGGGCCTCCCACGTCACCACGACCGAGCTGTTCCTGCGGCTGCGCCGGATCAGGCCGGACGTCGAGGTGGTGGGCGTCGAGATCGACCCGGCCCGGGTGGCGGCGGCGCGGCCGTACGAGCGGCCGGGGCTGTCGTTCGCGTACGGCGGGTTCGAGCTGCCGGTGGACCGGCCGCCGCTGGTCGTCCGGGCGTTCAACGTGCTGCGGCAGTACGACGAGGCGCGGGCCTGGGAGGCGTGGGACCTGCTGCGGGCCGGGGTGGCGGCGGACGGGGTGATCGTCGAGGGCACCTGCTCGGAGGTCGGCCACCGGGCCGCGTGGGTGACGCTGGACGCCCGCGGGCCGCGCACGGTGACGCTGGCGGCGCGGATGGCCGGGTTCGGCAGCCCCGGCGACCTGGCCGAGCGGCTGCCGAAGGCGCTGATCCACCGCAACGTGCCGGGCGAGCGCGTGCACGCCTTCCTGCGCGACTTCGACCATTGCTGGGCGGTGGCCGCGCCGTACGCCGCCTACGGGATGCGGCCGAGGTGGACGGCGGCGGTGGAGCTGCTCGCCGCGTCCTGGCCGGTCGCCGTGCGGCCGCCGCTCGGCGGGCGGCGCAGGTGGCGGCTCGGCGAGGTGACCGTGCCGTGGGAGGCGCTGGCCCCCGGCGGCGGATCGGGACAGGTCCTCTACACGACGTAGTACTACCCGAGGTAGGCTTGTCCGCGTGAAGGGTCTCGGTGAGCTTGAGCGCAGTGTCATGGACATCTTGTGGGCCGAGAACGCCCCGCTGACCGCCAGGGAGGTCGGCCGGCTCATCGCCGACCGCGACCTCGCGCCCACCACGGTCATGACCGTCCTGGACCGGCTCACCCGCAAGAACTTCCTGCGGCGCACCCGTGACGGCCGCGCCTGGAGGTACGAACCCAAGGCGAGCCGCGACGCGTACGTCGCCGAGCTTATGCTGGAAGCTCTGGACATGACCGGGGACCGCTCCGCGGCGCTCACGCGCTTCGCGCAGACGGTCTCCGGGTCCGAGGCCGAAATCCTGCGCAAAGCACTCACGGAGCTGGAAGAAGAGTGATCGCCGCCGCTGTCCTGACCGCGCTCGCATTGGCGTGCGCGGTGGGCTCGTGGCGGCTGACGTTCGCACGCTGGCCCTGGCGCACCCCCCGGGCGGCGATCCTTCTCTGGCAGTCCCTCGGGGTCACCTGGGGCCTGGCCAGCGTAGGAGCGCTGCTGGCGTACGCTCTCGCCCCCTACGGCGGCGGCGTGGTGTTCGGCCTGCACGCCTACGCCGACTCGGCGATCTCCTCGGGCATGGGCCACGGCCTTCGGCTGCCGCACGACATCCCTCGCGTCGCCGCGATGATCGCGGGGCTGGCGCTGCTGTCGGTGCTGGTCACGGTGCTGCTGGCCGCGGGCGCGCAGACCCTGCTCGCCCGGCGGCGCCACCGCGTGCTGCTGTCGCTGATCGCCCGGGAGGACCCCGGCGTGCCGGGGGTGCGGGTGCTCGACCACCCCGGCGCCACCGCGTACTGCCTGCCGGGCCTGCGCTCGGAGGTCGTGGTCAGCGCCGGCACGCTGTCGCTGCTCAGCCATGACGAGCTGTCGGCCGTGCTGGCGCACGAGGCGGCGCACGCGCGCGAGCGGCACGACCTGGTGCTGCTGCCGTTCACCGCGCTCACCCGCGCGCTGCCCTGGCTGAGCGTGGTGCGCGACGCCCATTCCTCGGTCGCCCTGCTGGTCGAGATGGCCGCCGACGACCGGGCCCGCCGTTACTGCTCGGCCCGCCGCCTGGCCACCGCGCTGCTGCGCTTCGGCACCGCCGGGACGATGCCGGCCCCGAGCGGGGCGCTCGGCGCGGCGGGCGAGCAGGTCATGGCCCGGGTGAACCGCCTGGTCAAGCCGGGTGTGGCGCTGCCGAGGCGGTTCCGGTACGGGCTGGTGACCTTCTCGGTGCTGCTGGCGGTGTCCGCGCCGTTCCTTTGGGTCTACCCGGGCTGATCACCCCCCTGCTGCTTGCAGGTGTTAGCCATGGCGTTTGCATTTGCAAGCACCGTGCGGCAGAATCAAGGTATGGAACTACCGAAGGTCGGCTCGATCGGCGAGTACATCCGCGACCAGCGGACGCAGGCGAAGATCTCTCTTCGCCAGCTCGCCTCACAGGCAGGGGTCTCCAACCCCTACCTGAGCCAGATCGAGCGGGGCCTGCGCAAGCCGAGCGCGGAGATCCTGAACCAGATCGCCAAGGGTCTGCGGATCTCCTCCCAGGCGCTGTACGTGCAGGCGGGCCTCATCGACGACCGGGTGCCGGACAGCGACGTGCTCGCCGCGATCCGATCCGACCCGCACCTGTCCGAGAGGCAACGCCAGGTGCTCATCGACATATACGAGTCGTTCCGCAAGGAGACCCACGCCGAGGCTCCGGACCAGGCCGGGTACGTCACCGACGCCCGGACCGGACCGGAGCCCGACGGGACCGGCGCGGAGAGCGTCGAGGAGGCGGCCACCTCCTCGCACGCGGCGCGCAACGGCCGTGTTCAACCCGAACCCAAGGAAGGTTAACCCATGCCTATCAACGCCGAGGTCAAGAAGCTGACCGACTCCAAGCCGTTCTACGCCGTCGCGGGCGCGGGCGACTTCGCGGTCGAGAAGCTGCGCGAGCTGCCCGAGCAGATCCAGCGGCTGCAGTCCCGCCGCGGCGAGGTCCGCGACGTGGCCCGCGAGCTGCCCGTCATGGCGCGGCGCTACGCCGGGAACGTCCAGGTCAAGGCCGAGGCCGTGGCCAAGGATCTCCCGAACCTCGCCAAGGTCTACGCCGACCAGCTCGCCGCCAGGGCGACGCTGCTGTACGACCAGTTCGCCGGCCGGGGCCGCCAGGTCGTCAGCCGGGTGACCGGCGAGGCCGCCCTGGAGCTCCAGGACGCGTCCACCGCCGCCGAGCCCCCCGTCGCCACCCGCCCGGCCAAGACCACCCAGGCCAAGGCCACCACGGTCAAGAAGCCGGCCCGCACGACCGGCCCCAAGGCCTGACCCTTCGCACGACCCGCGAAGAACACGCGGCCCGCCCGGAACCCGGGACGGGCCGTGTCCGTTGTCCGGGGGAACGCCGAACCCCCGCCCTGCCCAGGCACCGAAACCTCTTGGTCCGAGCTAGGCTGAAGTCGGCCGGTCACATGACCCTGGGAGAGTCGATGTTCCAGATCCATGGAGTCCTGGATCTCATTTTCTGGGTGCTCGCCATCGGGGCGCTCGGCCTGTGCGTCTGGGCCCTGGTCCACGCGCTGCGGACCCCGGCCCGCGCGTTCGCCGTGGCGGGCAAGCTCAAGAAGCAGCTCTGGCTGCTCATCCTGGGCTTCGCCACCCTGTTCTCGTTCGCGGCCGTCGTGCAGTACCTCCCCACGCTGAGCATCTTCGTCATCGCGTCGGTCATCGGCTCGGGCATCTACCTCGCCGACGTCAAGCCCGCCGTCAACGAGATCGGCCGGGGCAACGGCGGTGGCTCCAGCGGTCCCTACGGCCCCTGGTGATCCATCGGGCCTAGCCCGCACTTCCTCCACAGGGGACGCCAACCACCGGCACCGTGTCACCGGTGCCCGCTAGGCTGACGCCCCATGATGGATCTTCTCCGTCGTCTCGCCCCCGCGGCCGTCCTCGCCGTGCTCGCCGTCCCCCTCGCCGCCCCCGCGTCCGCCGAGGCCGGCCGGGTGAGCCGCACCAGCATGACCATGGAGCTGCGCCCGGGGGGCGTGCTGCACGTCAAGGAGCAGATCACCTACACCGGCCAGGTCCGGCGCACCCTGCTCACCCGCACCCGGCACGACGACGCCAACGACCGCCTGTACCGCCTCAGCGGCTTCAAGGGCCAGGGCACCCTCGACGGCGACACGATCACGCCGAAGGGCGACGGCACCGCCACCTTCGAGTACGACGTGACCGGCGCCGTCACCCCGGTCACCGGGGGCGAGGAGCTGCGGTGGTTCGCCGCGGGCGGCTGGGACGCGCCGGTGGACACCGCGGTGGTCGCGCTGGCGGGCCCCGCGCCGCTGCAGAGCCTCTCGTGCTTCGCCGGGGACCTCACCTCGGCCATCGGCTGCACCTCGGTCTCCATGGACGAGGGCGGCACCCGCGCCGAGTTCGAGCAGCAGGGCCTCGGGCCGGGGCAGACCTTCACCGTCGTGGCCGGGTTCCCGGTGGGCACCACGGGCGGCAAGCCGATCCTTGAGCGCCGCTTCGAGCTGGCTAGCGCCTTCACCCTCAACACGGTCACCGGGGGCGCGCTGGCGGGGCTGCTGGTGCTGATGCTCGGCGGGCTCGCGCTGCTCTACTGGACCCGCGGCAGGGACTCAAGGGCCGTCCACAACGAGTCGGGGTCGTTCAGCGCGGTCGAGAACGGCCGGTTCACCCCGCCGGACGGCGTGCGGCCCGGCCAGATCGGCACCCTGATCGACGAGCAGGCCGACGTGGTGGACGTCACCGCCACCGTCGTCGACCTCGCCGTCCGGGGGTACCTTCGGATCGACGAGCAGCCGCGCGGGGCGTACGACGCGCCGGACTGGCTGCTGGTGAAGCTGCCGGGCCCGTCACTCACCGACCTGCTCGACTACGAGCGGGCGTTGTACCAAGCGATCTTCGACGGGCGGGACTCGGTGCTGCTGTCCGGGCTGCACGGCTCGTTCGCCGCCGGGCTCGGCAAGGTGCGGGACTCGCTGTACCGCGACGTCGTCGGCCAGGGCTGGTTCGCCCGCCGCCCCGACTCCGTGCGTACCCGGTGGACCACCCTCGGCGTGCTCGTCACCGGCCTCGGCGTGGTCGCCACCGTGCTGCTCGCGTGGTTCACCACCTACGGCCTGCTCGGCCTGGCGCTGATCATCGCCGGGGCGGCGCTGTCGGTCGGCGGGCAGTACATGCCCGCCAAGACCGCCAAGGGCGCCTCGGCGCTCGCGCACACCCTGGGCTTCCGCCACTACCTCGCCTCCGGCGAGATCGGCGACGTGCCGCCCGCGCAGCGCATCGAGCTGTTCTCCCGCTACCTGCCCTACGCCGTGGTCTTCGACAACGTCGACCGGTGGGCCCGGGTGGTCGCCTCGATCAACGGCCAGGGCGGCCCAGCCGACAACCTGTACTGGTACCACGGGCCCGCCGAGTGGGACCTCTCCAAGTTCGCCGACTCCATGAGCACCTTCACCCTGACCACCTCAGGCGCCATCTCGGCCGCCCGCCAGTTCCGCCGCCCCATCTGACACCGAGCCGCACGGTCCCGGACCGCACAGTCCCGGACCGCACAGTCCCGGACCGCACAGTCCCGAGCCGCACGGTCCCGAGCCGCACGGTCCCAGGCCGCACGGTCCCAGGCCGCACGGTCCCAGGCCGCACGGTCCCAGGCCGCACGGTCCCAGGCCGCACGGCCGCGGGAGACGCCGGTGCGGTCAGAGGTGGCCGTGCACGCGGACCTCGCCGACCGGACGGCCGCCGCCGAACTGCGGGGGGGTGGCCATGGTGTCGAGTTCGGGGGCGTCCAGGCCGAGGGCGCGCAGCGCGGCGACCGTTACGGGGACCCGGGCGCGCTGGCCGCCGTCCACGATCTTGACGGTGGCGGCGCGGCCGTCCTCGAAGGCGAACGCGTCGAACGCCTCGGCGCCCGCCTTGAGCATCAGCCCCGGCAGGGCCCGCATCAGGGCGGCCTCGGGACGGGAGGTGCCGGACGTCCACTCCGGGTGCCCGCGCATCGCGTCGGCGATGCGCCGCTCGGCGGTGCCCGGCGCGGCCAGGGTGAGCGCGCGGAACCCCCGGGCCACCCCGGCCATCGAGGCGAAGTACAGCGGCGCGCCGCACCCGTCGACGCCGGTCGCGGCCACCCGCTCGCCGGTCAGCTCCTCGATGGTGGCGCGGATCGCGCGCTGCAACGGGTGCCCGGGGAACCGGTAGTCGTCCAGCGGCCAGCCGTTCAGCACGCAGGTGGCGAGCATCGCGGCGTGCTTGCCCGAGCAGTTCATGGTGATACGGGCCGGGCCGCCGCCGTTCCGCAGCACCCGGTGGGCCGCCCCCGTGTCGGAGGGCAGGTCCTCGGGGCAGCGCAGCGCCTCCTCGTCCAGCCCGGCTCCGATAAGGATCTTGGAGACGCCCTGCACGTGGAACTCCTCGCCCGCGTGGCTGGCGCAGGCCAGGGCCAGCAGCTCGCCGTCCAGTTCCAGGCCGGAGCGCAGCATGCCGAGAGCCTGTAACGGCTTCATGGACGAGCGCGGCGACGCGGCGGCCGTCACGTCCCCCCGGGCCACCACCGGCGAGCCCCCGGCGTTCACCGCGAACACCCAGGCCTGGTGGACCGACTCGACGAACCCGGAACGGACGACTTCCACGATCAGCGGAGCAGCGGACACGTCATCTCCCTTCGCCGACTGAGTTTACGGATGGCCGTTCGGCGGCGTTCAGCGCGCCCGGCCACTCGCGCGCCGGAGGGCGGTGGAAGAATGCGGGACCATGCGTGCCGTGGTGCAGCGGGTGACGTCCGCGTCGGTGGTGGTGGACGGTCAGGTGGTCGGGGCGATCGACGAGCCCGGCCTGATGGTGCTGGCCGGTGTGACCCACGGCGACGGCCCCGCCGAGGTCAAGAAGCTCGCCGCCAAGTTGTGGGGCCTGCGGATCCTGTCCGGCGAGAAGTCCTGCTCCGACGTCGGCGCCCCGCTGCTGGTCGTCAGCCAGTTCACCCTGTACGGCGACACCCGCAAGGGCCGCCGCCCCACCTGGCAGGCCGCCGCCCCAGGCCCCGTGGCCGAGCCCCTGGTCGAGGCGCTGGTCGCGGAGCTGCGCACCCTCGGGGCCCGGGTGGAGACGGGAGTGTTCGGCGCGGACATGAAGGTCCACCTGGTCAACGACGGTCCGATCACCCTGGTCGTCGAGGTCTGACCCACCCCGGGGCCGCCCGCGAGGCGAGACGGGCTCCGGCGACCGGGCCGGATCGCGAATCAAGGTCTGCTCCGGCGACCGGACCGGGCCGGATCGCGAGCCAAGACCCGCTCCGGCGACCAGGCCGGGCCGGATCGCGAGCCAAGACCCGCTCCGGCGACCAGGCCGGGCCGGATCGCGAGCCAAGACCCGCTCCTCAAGGCCCCCTCCGGCGGCTGGCCGGTCGCGGCGCGGGAGTGGCTCCTGCGGCCGGCCGGTCGTGGCGCGGGAGTGGGACCGGCCCGGAGGGGCCTGTTCTCAGCGGATGCGGCGGCGGAGGGCTGGGTCGATGGTGACGTTGCGGCCCGCGTCCGGGGGGACGACGACCTCCTGGGTCGCGGCTACGCCGTCGGCCAGCAGTTCGATGTCGACCGGGACGGTGCGCTTGATCACGGCGAGGGCGATGGGGCCGAGCTCGTGGTGGCGGGCGGAGGAGCCGACGAAACCGATCTGGCCGGGCTCGGCGGCGCCTTCCACAGCGGCCTCGGGGTCGGCCTCGCGCGGCGCGCCCACGCCGAAGGTCACCGGGGAGCCGTGCGGGGGGAGGGTGTCGGCGCTGCCGTCCAGGTGGAGGAATACCAGGCGGCGGGGCGGGTGGCCGAGGTTGTGCACCCGGGCGACGGTCTCCTGGCCGCGATAGCAGCCCTTGCTGAGGTGGACGGCGGCGCCGATCCAGCCGACCTCGTGCGGGATGGTCTTGTGGTCGGTGTCGAACCCGAGCCGGGGCAGGTGCGCCTCGATGCGCAACGCCTCGTAGGCCCACAGCCCGGCCCGGCGGCGGCCGAGGGCGGCGGGCAGGCCCGCGAGGTCCTCCCGGGGGACCAGTAGGTCCTCGCCGATCGCGATCACGCCGGCGGGCACCTCGGCGGGCGCTCCGGCCCCCGGGGCGCCGGTGGTGACCACGGCGTAGGCGGGGCTCATGTCGGTGATCTCGACGCGCAGCATGAAGCGCATCTTCTCCAGGAAGGAGATCAGCGCGGTCCCCGTGCCGGGCTCGACGTGCGCCCAGACGGACGTGCCGTCGTCGACGAGGGTGAGGTGGTGCTCCACGCGGCCCTGCGCGTCGAGCAGCAGGGTCTGCGCCGGGGTGCCCGGGGGCAGCGTGTCGAGTTTCTGGGAGCTGAGGTCGTTGAGCCAGGTGAGCCGGTCGGGCCCGGAGATCCGCACGACCTCCCGGTCGCCGCGGTCCACCAGCGCCTCGCCCGCCGCCAGCGCGCGCTGCTCGGCGTACGGCTCACCGTAGTGCGCGGCCACGGCCGCGTCGGGGGCGTCCGCGGCGACGGCGCCTGGCGTGTCCAGCAGAGGGCTTCGCATACCTCAAGGCTATTGCGCCGCCACCGCTTCCCGCGCCGCCATCAGACGCCGCGCACCTCGCTCAGAACCGCGCCGTCACCGGTCCCCGCGCCGGCGGCCGATGCTGTGCCCGCGCAGGCGGGGCCGCGCATCTCGCTCAGGAGCGGCAGTTCGCGCACTGTCCGAAGATCGTGAGGTGGTGGACGTCCGTGGCGAACCCCAGCTCACTGTCCAGGGAGTCGACCAGGCCTCGCACGAGCTCCGGACGCACCTCGGTCACCGTCTCGCAGTTGCGGCACACCAGGTGGACGTGGTCGGCCTCGCTCGCCAGGTGGTAGGTGGGCGCGCCGTGCCCGAGATGGGTGTGGGTCACCATCCCCAGCTCTTCCAGCAGCTCAAGCGTGCGGTAGACCGTGGAGATGTTGACGCCCCGCGCCGTCTCCTGCACCTCGCCGCAGATGTCCTCCGGCGTGGCGTGCCCCAGCCGGGTCACCGCCTCCAGCACCAGCTGCCGCTGCGGTGTGACCCGGTACCCCCGTGAACGTAATTCCTCGTGCCAAGTCCTGGCCATGCCCCGAGTCTACGGTTCCGCCGGCTCCGGGCGACCCTCCCGGAGCCGGCGCGGCGGTCGTGTCAGGGCAACATCGCGTCCCACCCCCAGACCTGACCGGCGTCCCCGCCGTCACAGGGCACCAGCACGACCCCGGTGAGGTTCTCCCTCCGCTGGTCCCGCGTGGCCGCGCAGCGCTGCCAGAAGGTGTTGTGGAGCGTGCCGTCCGGCCGCACCTCCCATTGCTGCGCGGGCGCGGTGCCGCAGGTGTTGACGACCACCCGGAGCTCGGCCTCCTGTTTCACGTCCAAGCAGGTGCCGTCCTTGTTCCGGACCGGCCCCGCGCCGGTATCGAGGGGCTTGCGCCACTGCTGGTTGGCCGCGCCGTGACAGTCGTAGATGATGACCGGCGCGTCGGCCGCCGTGGAGTTGTCGTAGACGTCGAGGCAGCGCAGCGAGCCGGTGTGGAGGACGAGCCTGCGCGCCGCCGGGTCCGGTGGGTTCCAGGCGTCGACGGCCAGTTCGGCCACCGCAGCGATCCGGGATCGCCCGGCGGCCTCGCCGAGCGCGCGCAGCCGCACGTAGCGGCCCTGGACGGGGGTGAAGCGCACGGTCTGTGTGCTCGCCACGTCGCGGAACGCGCCGGACGCCACCGGAGCCCCCCAGTTCGATCCGTCCATGCTGACGTGTATCTCATATTTGCCCACCCGGCCGACGACGTTGCCGTCCTGCCGCGGGGTGTGGGACACCGCCTCGATGATCTTCGAACCGCCGGCGGCACCCATGAGATCCACGGTGATCTCGTGCGGGTAGTCGGCCGACGCCTGGCTGTGCCAGAAGGTGTTGACGTTCTGGTCGATCGCGTTGACGGCGGCACCGCCGACCTGCTGTGTCTCCTGGCTGGAGGCCGTCACGCGCCAGCCGTCCACCATGAGGTGAGGTGCCCAGGGTTTGTGCACCGACTGGTCGGCCTGAGTGACCTTGTCGATGGCGTCCTGTACGGCCGGCCAGCGTTCGCCCTGCCGCTGCCCGCTGGTCCACAGGTGCTCGAAGGCGTTGGCGTACTGCACGCCGAGGGCGTCGAGCCTGGCCATGGCGGTGAGCGCCACGGTGTCGGACACCGGGTCGCCGGTGAGCGACGGCGCCGTGCCGAGCTTGGAGAGCCAGCGCTGTTTCGCGCTGCCGTCGCAGTCGGTGATCACGGCCTGGCTCAGGTTGTCCGTCCCGCCGTCATAGGTGGCCAGGCACTTTCCCGTGGAGTGCACGATCGGGCCGTCGGGATGTACGGTCCAGCGCTGGGCGGCGCCGCCGTCGCAGGGGACGGCGCGCGCGTAGCCGGACTGCACGCCGAGGCAGACGCCGCCCCGGGCCACGATCCGCCCGTCTCCGTCGGGGTACCAGTGCTGGTTGTGGTCGCCGTGGCAGTCGTAGATCACGACCGGTGTCCCGGCGGCCGCCTTGTCGGCGTAGATGTCCAGGCAGCGGCCGGAGGCCTCCTGAACGATCTTGGCGGTGGTGTCGAGCCAGGGCTGACCGGCCAGGGGGACGAACCGGGCGTGCGCGGTGCCGGTGCAGGGCTGCCCCGGCTCCGCGGGCAGACAGGTCGCGTAGTTGGCGATGGCCGTGTCGTACGCCGCCCTGAGGTACCCGGCCGGCGGTGCCGTGTCGCCGGGCAGCGGCATCGGGATGTCGGTCGGCAGGGCCGCGGTGTTGGCGCCCCACAGCAGGCCGTGGAGCACGCCGTCCGCCTGCACGGTCACCGGCAGAGCGATCTGCGTGTAGGCGCGCAGCTTCTTGACCGCCGCCGCCAGCTTGCCGGACGCCCTGTGCGCATCGCTGCCGGGCGTGGCCAGCTTCTCCTTCAGCTGCTTGTAGAAGTGCAATTGAAGGCCGCTCAGGCGGTCCTGGTTCTCCTGGCGCATCTGGGTGATGACCTGGGGGTTGTGCGAGGTGACCTGCGCGCCGGCCTCGAAGGCGGGCCGCTGGGCCGGCCACGTCTGGGCGAAGAGCTGAGGGAGCCTGACGCTCGCGGTGTGGCGCGGGATCGGGTCTCCGAGCGGCCAGGTCATCTGCAGCGTCCGAATCGGCACGAACGACCCGTTCACCGTGAAGCTTTGGTGAATGACCAGCCTGATGTCCGCGTTGATCAGGAACGGGACGTCGGTGTCGCGCACGTTGACGAACTGGACGTCCGCGCACGCGCTGTACCCGTGGCCGGCGGGATTCAGGATCTGCGCCAGCATCAGCTCGTCGCCGAGCGTCCGGCCTCGCGCGTTCGCCGGCACCGGCACCGTGACGGCCGCCCCGGTTCCACAGGAGCCGAGTTCCGCCGGGCCGTCGAGGGCGGCCGGGTTCCGGACGACCTGGTCCGGCAGGCCGAAGAGCTCGGCGTCCTTGCCGTCGAGCACCGCGGACATGACCGCCTTCACCGCGGACGCGTATCCCGCGAGCGCCGTCTTGTAGTCGCCCATCAGGCCGGTGAACAGCTTGTTCGTGCGGCGGCCACCGGCGCCGGGATCGGCCGACGGTACCGACAGCGAGCTCGCCACCTGCTGGATGAGCCGGCCCTGGTCCACGATGGCCCTCGCGCGCGAGGACTCCTTCTCCCGCGCCAGGTCGGGATTCTGGATGGCCAGCGTCGCGTAGGCGTTGGCCGCCTGCTCCCACACCGTGACGTTCGGCACGAGCCTGGGCTCCGCGGGGATGGCGCGGTCGTGGTCGTCCCGGGCACGACCGGCCAGATAGCTGACCAGCCCGTAGACCTTGTAGTTGTCCAAGGCGACGGCGAGGTCCGGATTCTCGCTCTCCACGAACGTGGGGTGCTTGGCGATCTGGGTGGCGGCCCGGTAGAAGGCGCTCTCGGCTTCGCCGAACCCCACGTGGTCGGTCAGGGGCCGCCCGCTGTTCTTCTGGGCGTAGTCGATGTAGAGGTCCTTCATGGTGTCGAAGTCGTTCAGCGCGGCGAGGCCGAGCGCCTCCAGCTGCTTCTGCCCGTAGAAGTCCACCTTCATCTCGATCTGCCCGAGCCCCAGGGAGATCTCCGCCAGGCGCCCCTTGATCTGCTCAAGACTCCCGTCGAGCTTGGCGAACTCGGCGATCATGTCGCCGTACAACTTGTTGAGGCCCTGCTCGATGCGGTCGAACCGGGACTCCATGTACTCGCCGAGCCCGCGGATCTCCTCGCGGACGAGGTCGAGACGGCCGAGGACCAGATCGGTGTCCGAGGGGCCCTCCCCGGTGAACACCGGCAGCATGGTGAGGATGCCGTTGGTGATCCCGCCCAGTGCCACGAGCGCTCCGGGCCCCGTCAGCGCCGCCGCGAGCCCCAGCCCGACGATCTCCGGCACGAACTTGCTGATCGAGCTGATGATCTGCAGGGTCCCCTCGCCGACCCTGCGGACGTCCTTGGCGGCCTCCGGATCATGGAAGCCGATCAGTGAACTGATGATGAAGATCGCGGCGCCCGCGCCGTCGATGGCCCTCTGCCGTTCCTCGGCCGCGGTCACCGCTTCCTGGTAGCGACGTACCTGATCGGGCACCGGAGGCCGCCGGTTGGCCCGCTCGGCCGCCGCGCGCGCGTCCTCGGCCTCTTTCGCCGCCGTCTCCACGGTGCCGAGGAGCCGGACGAGGAGCTCGTGCGTGATGCCGTCGGAAGCCCTGAGCTCGTTCACGTACTCCGGCGTCCTCCCGACCAGGTTCCGCAGGGCGCGCAGGTCGAGGATCGCGCGGATCTCCGGGACGGTGCTCAGCCAGTCCCAGCTGGCGTTCGCCGGGATGCCGTACTTGTACCCGACCTCGCCGTTCCAGACGTTCCTGAAGGCGTCGTCGCCCTCCGCCCACTCCGGAACGCTCGCGTAGTGCTCGTCGGTGCCCGTGTTGTACAGCCGCATCCACTCGCTCATCGCGGCCGATCCCCAGTACTGGGCGGTCTCCTTGAGTGCCTTCTCCCAGTCCTCCTTGTGCCACTGGTCCCAGTAGTTCAGCACCGTCTTGATGTAGGGCGCGACATCGATGTCGCCGACCTTCGGCACCTCTCTCAGGGTCCGCAGGACGCGGAACACGGTGTTGACCGTCTTGACGTCTCCGGACTCCCCGGTCGCCCCGGCCGCCGCGTCGTCGATGACCTTGCGCAGGTAGAGCGCCTGGCCCCGGAGGTCCTTCTCGGAGACGTTCCGGTTGTGCCGCCTCCAGCTCAGCAGGAACATGCTGAGGAGCGTGTCCTTGAAGGACTCCGGGTTGTGCTTCGAGCGCATGTACCCCGCGAAAAGGGTGTTCCGCGAGTACGTGGTCCACAGTGCCGCCGAAGCGTGCGCGGGGGGAGCGGGCAGAGCGTGCACCGCGATCCCCGCACTCATCACCAGCACGACGAAAACTCCGAGCAGGCGTCTCATAGCCCCGCTCCGTACACATGGTGCGGGCACGCGTGACCGTGCGCCCCCCCGTTGAACGACATATCCGCCTCTTCCTCTCGTGGTCCCCCAGAGGATGCGAGACGGCTCCTGTCCGGCTATTGGCTGGGAATTGCGCGCGACATGGCCGCCGCCCGTCCGGCCCACCAGGTCATCCGTTCCCGCTCGGCGGCGGCCACGCAGGAGCGGAGCAGGGCTCGCGCCTCCTCCCGGCGGCCGAGCATGAGCGCCAGCCCGGCCAGGTGGAGATCGACGGGGCCGAGCGTGAGAATGCTCCCGCCGAGCGTCAGGCCTCCCGAGTACGGCAGCAGCTGGGCGTAGACCTGCCCGGCCGCCTCGGTGTCCCCGGCGGCGACGACCGCGGCGGCCCGCAGCGCGAGGAAGGCCCCGAGCGTCCAGTCGTCGCCCAGCGGCATCCAGGGCTCCGCGGCCAGCTCCGCCACCCGGTCCTTCTCGCCGCGCGCCGCCGAGGCCACGATGGCGAAGTCGTGCGCGGCGGCGGGGATCATGCGTGCCACGCCGGACTCCGCGATCATCTCACCGGTGATCTCGTGTGCCCGGCCGGCGGCGACCAGCAGGAACCAGCGGCCGATCACGTGGTGCTGGTCGAGCTGGAACAGGCCGAGCCGGCCGAGGCGCTCCCAGGTCTCCTCCAGGGCCGCCAGCGCGGCGTCGAACCGCCCGGCGACGGCGAGGCGCGCGACATGCCAGGCCGATTGCTGGGCCGCGTGCAACCGCAGCCCGAGCCGCCGGATCTGCGCGTCGCACTCGGCGGAGTACCGGTCGGCCTCGGCGATCGCCATGCGGGCCGCCGCCAGCGAGGCGAGCCGCATACGCCCGACGACGACGTGCACCGGCATGCCGTGCAGCTCGCCGAGCTTGGCCTGCTCTTCGCTGATGGCCGTGAGCTCGGCGCGGTTGGAAGGGCGCACGATCGCCAGTGCTCGCGCGTGCAGCGCGAACGCCAGCAGGCGGGGGTCACCGATGCGGCGTGCCATGGCGATCGCCTCGGCGGTGAGGCGCTCGCAGCGTGGCTCGGCGCCGGCGTCGTACAGCTCCATGCCGAGCGTGGCCAGCAGCCGGCACCGCGGTTCCGAGTCCTCCTCGGGGAGGGCGCGCAGCGCGTTCTCCAGCCGTCTCACCAGGTGCAGCTCGATGGCGTCGAAGTCCTTCAGTATCCACAGCCCGTGGGGTTCCACGGAGACCAGCGCACGCAGCTGGGCCTGTTCGCCGCCCGCCGCCTCGGCCACCCGCAGCGCCTGGTTCCTCGCGCGCCGGGCGCCGCTGATGTCGCCCGCGTCGAGGCGGGCGGCCACCTCTGACAGCAGCAGCCCGGCCCGTTCCGGCAGGTCGGGTAGCGCCGCTTCGGCGTGCGCCGCCGCCGCCTCGGCCCACCACCTGGCGGCGTCCTCGTAGGCGAGCTGGCCCTGCGCGACCAGCGCCGCCGTACGCGCCCAGTCGACCGCCCGCCTGGCCCCGAGCGGGGAGGCGGCCAGATAGTGGACGGCGACCGCTTCGGGATCGGCCCCCGGCCGGGCCGCGAGCGCGTCGGCGGCCGCGAGGTGGAGCGCGACGCGCCGGGCCGAGGGGAGCCCGGTGTAGACGGTCTGGCGGACCAGGTCGTGGGTGAACGCCGGGCCGGGGGTGAGCAGGCGCGCCGACACGGCCGCGTCCAGCGCCGTGAGCACGTCGGCGGGCCCGCGCCCGGTGATCGCCGCCAGCAGCGGCACGTCCTCGGCGTGCCCGATCACCGCCGCCGCGCTGAGGATCTCCAGCGCGTCCGCTCCCGAACCGGCCGGACCGGTCCCGCGTAACCGTGAGACGCGGCGCCGGATCACGTCCGCCACCCCGGACGGCACCTCGGCCAGCGCGGTGCCGATCCCCTCGGCGGCGGCCAGGCGCAGCGTCTCCTGGACGAACAGGGCGTTGCCGCCGGTCCTGGCCATCAGGCGGTCCAGGTCCCGATCGCTCAGCGGCACGCGCGACGAGTCGGCCATCGACCGGACCGCGTCCACCGGCAGCCCCGGCAGCTCGATCCGCGCCGCTCCCGCACGGGTCAGGGCGCTCAGCAGCTCGGCGAGCTCACGTCCCTCCGGCTCCCCGGTGCGCAGGGTCGCCACCACGCACAACCGCCCCGCGGGGGTGGCCAAGGTGAGCAGGTCGGCCAGCAGCCGCAGGGACGTGTCGTCGGCCCACTGCACGTCGTCCAGGACGACCAGGCAGGGTGCCTTCGCCGTGGCGTCGGACAGGCGCCGGATGAGCCCCGCGTGCCGCTGGAAACGGGCCTCGGCGGCGTCCGCCGGGGCACGTTCCTCGTGCTCCGGCACGCTCACGCCGAGCGCCGTCAGCGCCTGGATCCACGGCCACAGCGCGGGCCGCCCCGCGGCCTCGTCCGAGCGCCCCCAGGCGACCCGCCATCCTTGGCCGGCGAGTGAGTCGGCGAGCCGTTCCACCAGCCACGTCTTCCCCACGCCGGCCTCACCGCAGATCAGGGCGTATCCGGGGCGGTGCCGCCCCGCCCCGGTGGCCACGCCGAGAAGGGCCCCGAGCGGCCGGGTGCGTCCGGCGAGATGACGCACTCCCCCACCGGAGGACGGACGGGGCCGCGGTTCGCCGCCCAGCAGTGCCTCGTCCTGGTTGAGCAGCATCGACTCAAGCGCGCGCAACCCCGGCCCCGGATCGATGCCGAGCTCGGCGGCCAGATGGGCACGCGCCCGGCGTACGGCGGCCAGCGCGTCCGCCTGCCGACCCGACCGGTACAGCCCGAGCGCCAGCAGCCGCCACAGCTCCTCCCGCAGCGGCTGTTCCCGGACGGCCCCCTCCAGCCCCACCACGGCCTCCGCCGTGCCGCCCAGCTCCAGCAGCGCCGCGAAACGGCACTCACCGGCGAGCGCCCGCAACTCCCCCAGCCGGGTCACCTCGGGCACCGCCCAGCTCTCGGTGGCGAACTCCGGGTACGGCGTGCCGCGCCACTCCGCCAGCCCCGCGTCCAGCGACGTCAGCGCCCGCGCGGGGCGGTTCGCCGTCAGGTGCTCCCGCCCGCTCAAGATCGCGGCGGTGAAGCGGCGCGCGTCCACCGCGTCCGCCGGAACCCGCAGCGCGTAGCCGGAGGGCTCCCTGACCAGCACGGTGGCCGGGCCGCGCGCGGGCCGGCCCGGCTCGATCACCCGCCGGATCCGGGTCAGGAGCGCGTGCAACCCGTTGACCGCCTCCCGTGCCGGCGAGGCCCCCCAGACGGCGTCGACGAGCGCGTCGACGGAGACCACGGCGCCGTCCGCGACGATCAGCCGCGACAGGACGGCCCGCTGCTGCCGCGCCCTGATCTCCAGCTGGACGCCGCCGGACCGGACGGCCAGCGGCCCAAGCACTGAGAAGCGCACGGGCCAAGTGTGACGCGTGTCACTGCCGAATCCCAGCGCCGCTCTCGCCTGTACGGATGCCCGCGACGAGCTCCGAGGCGGGCTCGAAATCATTTGCACGGCTTCTCGCGAGCTGCATACAGTACGAGCACGCAGAAGGGAGGTGGTCCGAATAATGGTTAGTCATTCTTGGACTAGCGAGGTGGCTGTCCGCTAGGGACATCGCCTGAGTCAGGACCTTCGTCCAGACGTCCTGCCCCTTCGCGGGGCGCGGGTGCCGTCCGGCGTAATCCAAGACAGACACCGGAACCCCGGGCAGCCGGCGGGGGGAGTTCGTGAAAACTCCTTCCATGGTCCAGCCGGCCCACTTCCTACGGGAGGTGGAGCACGCCCGGGGTTTTCTCATGCACGGGGTCAGGCGACCTTCTTGAGTTCCGCCGACAAATGGGATGTCAACGGGTGACCCTCGGCCGCCATGTCGTAGGCGTACATCAGGTTGCCGTTGACGAGGCCGTACAGGCGGTGGCCCGCGGTGTACTCCTTGGCGGTGGCGGTGCGGGCGACCACGTCGCTGCGGAGCTCGATCTTGTGGAAGGCCACCTCGCCGATGTAGATCTCGACGATGCCGGTGGGGTGGGCGAGCACGACCTCCAGCTGGCGCTCCGGCTGCGCCCGCCAGTAGCCGCTCTCCCTGGCGAGCGGGCGGACCATGTTCCCCTCGTCGTCCAGGAGCCACGTGCGGCTCTCGTAGGTCAGGAACGGCTTGCCGTTGTGGTCGAAGACGATCTCCTGCCCGTAGCGGAAGCTCTCGATCGACGGGTAGCCGCCCACGCCGGCTCCCTCCCACCTGCCCAGCAGGAAGGAGATCGGCTCCAGGGCGGGATGCAAAGATGGGGTCTCCATGGGCATGAGCCTAGAGGAACGCCCCTGGTGGAGCGCCGTAGTGCCCGCATAGGCTGAGATCATGGCGCGATCAATGGTGATAAAGGTGACGGCGGGCATGGACGCCCCCGAGCGGTGCAACCAGGCGTTCACCGTAGCCGCCGCGGCGGTGGCCAGCGGCGTCCCGGTCTCCCTCTGGCTGACCGGCGAGTCGGCCTGGTACGGCCTCCCCGGCCGCGCCAAGGAGTTCACCCTCCCCGAGGCCACCCCCCTCTCCGACCTCCTGGACATCGTCCTCACCGGCGGCAAGGTAACCGTCTGCACCCAATGCGCCGCCCGCCGCGGCATAGGCGTGGACGACGTCATCGAAGGCATCCGAATCGCCGGCGCCTCAACCTTCGTAGAAGAGGCCCTCACCGACAACGCCCAGGCCCTCGTCTACTGACCCGGCACAACGACATCCACGCACGGCAAACCGGCGCCGCCTTACGGCGGAAACCCAGGTGTGCTGGGCGCCACGGGAAACGGTCCTCGCGAAGGACGCGCTCCGCGCGAAAGCCGCAAGGGCTGTTCTCCTGCGGGGGACACCCCCGCACCCCCGAGCCTGCCGGCCTCGTCCCTTCCCCACCGTCTTGACTCCACCCCTCGACCGTCGCCGCTCACCTCGGCATTGTTCGCCTGGGCCGGAGTCGGTGCCTCTGCGGGCGGTGGGACCTCTTGGGCGGGACACTTCGACGGCTCGCCGTTGGACCCTCAACGTAGGTGGAACGGCGGGGTCGGTGCATTCGGCGGCGTTTACCTGGCTGACTGGGTGAGAGTCGCCAGTACGGCGGCGACGGCGGGTGGGTCGGGGGGGTCGCCGTAGGTGACGGCGTGGATCTTGCGGTGGGAGTTCGTTAGTTCGGTGGTGTGGATGTCGGGGTGGCGGTGGGCTTGGAGGGCGAGGCCGGGCAGGGTGGTGACGCCTTTGCCGGCGGCGACCAGGGCTTGGACGACGACCATGTCGTCGCTGAGTGAGGCGATGCGTGGGGTGAAGCCTTCTTGCCGGCATACGGTGATCAGTTCGGCCTGGCATCGTTGGCAACCGCCGATCCAGGGGGAATGGCGGTGGTTGGCGAGGCTGTCGTCGGGTCGGCGGCTTATGAGGTAGATCGGGTCGTCGGCCAGGTGGAGCAGGCGGAAGCCCTCTTCCTCTCCGTCGCGCGGGGCGTCGGCGTGCTGGAAGGTGAGTGCGATGTCGATCTCGCCGTGCCGCAGCATCTGTAGCGCTTCCACCGGGTGACGGTCGATCAGGATCAGTTCGAGTCCCGGGTGCGTCCGGTCCAGTGTGGCGGCCGCCTTGGGCACGAGCGTGCTCAGTACCGAGGCGTTGGCGGCCAGGCGGACTCGCCCCGCCTGCAGACCGACCTGTGCCGCCAGTTCGGTGGTGGCCGCCTCGACCCGTCCCACGATCTCGGTGGCCCGGATGGCCAGCAGCCGCCCTTCGGGGGTCAGCCGGATCCCACGGCCGACGCGCTGAATGAGCTTGGCGCCCGTGGCCGCTTCCAGGCGTGCCAGGTGGTGACTGACCGACGATTGCGAGTAGTGCAGCTCTTTCGCGGCTTCGGTCACGGAGCCGTGGCGCCCCACCGCGGCCAGAACCTTGAGATGGATCAGGTTGAGCATTCATCGAGAATATCGATGAAATTGACGGAACATCAGCATTAGACGTCATAGATCTGGTGGCTCATGCTGGTGTCCACCGGAAAGCGCACCATCGAAGGAGCACGCTGATGTCCGACGTAAGGGTTCACAACTTCTCGATCTCGCTCGACGGTTTCGCCACCGGCGCCGGTCAGGCCCCCGATGCCCCGTTCGGTCACGCCGGAGAACGCCTGCACGAGTGGATGTTCGCCACCCGGTTCTGGCATGAGATGGGCGGCGGCCGGGGCGGCAGCGGCGGCACCGACAACGCGTTCGCCGCGATGCACGGTCCCGGCGTCGGCGCCGAGATCATGGGCGCCGGCAAGTTCGGTCCGCCCGGCTGGCAGGACGACCCCGCCTACAAGGGCGCGTGGGGCGCTGACCCGCCGTTCCACACGCCGGTCTTCGTGCTCACCCACCGGCCGCGGCCATCGATCGAGATGGAGGGCGGCACCACGTTCCACTTCCTGGACGCCTCCCCCGCCGAGGCGCTCAAAAGGGCCCGTGAGGCGGCCGGCGGCCAGGACGTGCGTCTCGGCGGCGGGCCCTCGGTGATACGCGACTTCCTCGCCGAAGGGCTGGTCGATCACATGCACGTGGTGCAGGTCCCGATCGTGCTCGGCCGCGGTGTCCGGCTCTGGGACGGCCTGGAGTCGCTGGAGGAGACGTACGACATCGAGGCGGTCTCGGCCCCCTCCGGCGTCACCCACCTGACCTTCACCGCCAAGAGCCGGTGACCATGAACGCGACCGAGCCGTATGAGAGCGCGAAGACCTTGGACACCTTCATCGGAGACGTGGCATCGCTGGTCGGAAGCATCGACGACGAGCACGAGATCACGAAGCGGGTCGCGGCCCTGCTGTCCGCTCTGCTGGCGGGCGGCTACCGGCTTCCCCCGGAAGTCACCCGGCCGTCGGACGAGCACCATGTCACGTACCCGCTCCACATCGCCCCCGACGACAGCTGGTCTCTGGCGTCCGTCGTCTGGAACATAGGTCAGCGCACCCCCGTGCACGGACATGAGACATGGGGCGTCGCCGGAATCTACGCGGGAGCCGAACGCGAGCTCCGCTACCTCAAGCCCGCCTCGTCCGAGCCGTGCACAGCTCTGACGCCCGCCGGTGAGCAGGTGTGGGCACGCGGGCAGGTCACCGTGTGCTGTACGACCGACGACGACGTCCACGCCGTCACGGCCGTCGGCGACGAGCCCACCGTCGGGATCCACGTCTACGGAGGCAACATCGGCACCCTCAACCGCCGGTTGTACGACCCGGCGACCGGAGCGGTCCGTTGGTTCGTCTCCGGCTGGGACAGCCCTGCAGTCGACTGAGGAACCCGACCCTTCCGGCGCCGGGGCGGCACGACGCATACTCTTGATGTCATCAAGAGTTGACGATATAAAGAGATGGTGTACGAAGAGACGGCCGAGGACACGTTCTTCCGCGAGCTCGGTGACGCATGTGCCGATCTGCGGCAGGCATTCGCCCGGCACGTGGGCATGAGCCCGCAGCGAGTACAGGTGCTCGTCCGGCTGCGGCGTAACGGCGAGACCAGCCACAGCGATCTGCGCCAGGCGCTGGGCATCGACGGTGCGAGCGTCACCCGGCTGGTCAAGGAGTTCGAGGCCGAAGGGTTCGTCAGGCGTCGTCTCGACCCGGCTGACAACCGCTACACCCTGGCCGCACTGACCCCCGCCGGCGAGCAGGTAGCGGCCGACCTGGAGCGGTCGCACCGGGCGTACCAGGAGCGGCTGCTCACCGGTGCCACCGCAGAGCAGCAGGAAATCGTGCTGAACGTCCTACGGCGCGTCCGAGCGAACGTGATCGAACTGGAGAGCCGATGACAGACGAAGTGCGGGCCGCCGCGTTGCGCATGTACGCGGCGTTCAACGCCTACGAGCACACCGCCACGGAAGAGATATTCACGACGGACTTCTTCAGCCATCCCCTGGGCACCACCGGACCCGAAAGTGTCACCCGGTCATGGCAACAGTTCCATGAGGCCTTCCCTGATGCGCAGGTCATCGTGGAGGACATGGTCGTCGAGGGAAACACCGCCGCCGTCCGCACGACCGTGCAGGGCATTCCCGGCCAGCAGGCACCGACCATGCTGGAGATCTTCCGGGTGCGCGACGGGCGTATCGCTGAACTGTGGGCACTGTCCTCCCTGCGCCGCGGCTCCTGAAGCCGGCCCCCAATCACGACTGTGCTCTATCCGGTCCGGGATTCCACCGGAACCCATGCAGTGGAGCACGGTGAGCCCGGCAGGCTTCGGGGGTGCGGGGGTGTCCCCCGCAGGAGAACAGCCCTTGCGGCTTCCGCGCGGAGCGCGCCCTCCGCGAGGACCATTTCCCGGGGCGCCCAGCCCGCCCGGGTTTCCCACCGTACGACGGCGCCGGCTTCGCCGTACAACGTCCCGCCGTCTCGGCGCCGGTGCCTACAACCCGCGGAGTGCGACGAGTGGCGGGTGCCGGGCGGCGGGGCGCGGCCGGACGGCGAGACGTGGCCGGGCGGCGGGGTGTGGCCGGGCGGTGGACGCGGGCCGAACCGGGGCGGTGGGGGTGGGTCAGTTGGGGAGGACGGTGGACAGGCGTTCTTCGCGGAGGCGGTCGTACCAGGTGTCGTCTATGGGGAGGAGGGGGCCGGTGGCCCAGCCTAGGAAGACGTCGGCCAGCCAGGGGTTGCGGGCCAGGGCGGGGCCGTGGAGGTAGGTGCCTACTATTTGGCCGGTGTGGCAGCCTTCGGTGCCGTCGCCGTTGCCTATGCCGACCACGGTGCGGGACAGGGGGCGGACGCCGGAGCCCAGGCGGGTTACGCCCATGTGGTTCTCGAAGCCGGTGAGTATGTGGCCGCCCAGGCCGGTGTCGACCTCGGCGGCCAACTCGCCTACGGCGCGGGACGGGCCGCGGCGGCTCTCGATGTCGAGCAGGCCGATGCCCGCCACGGGCTGGCCCTCCTCGCCGCCGAACACGGTGCCCATGATCTGGTAGCCGGCGCAGACGGCCAGCAGGGACGCGCCGCGGTCGACGGCGCGTGCCAGGCCGTTGTCCCGGCGCAGCCGCTCGGCGGCGAGGATCTGCGGGCGGTCCTCGCCGCCGCCGATCAGGTAGATGTCCCCGGAGTCGGGCACGGGGTCCGCCGAGCGGACGTAGATCGTCTCGACGGGGATGCCGCGCTTGCGGGCCCGCTGCTCCAGGATCAGCACGTTGCCCTGGTCGCCGTAGGTGCTGAGCAGGTCAGGGTAGATCCACACGATGCGCAGGGCGCTGTCAGACGGCACGGCCGAACTCCGCTCGAATCTGCTGGAACGCGGTGTAGTTGGCGATCACGTCGATCCGGCCGGGCGTCTGGCGCCGCATGGCCTCGTCGAAGGTGTCGCAGAGCTGGAACGCCACCCCGGCGACGTCCAGCCGCAGGGCGAGGTCGAGCCGTCGTTCCCCGGTGACGAACACCGGCCGCCCGTTCAGCACCCGGTAGTCGACGTCCCAGAGCCACGAGGTGTCGCGGCCGTCCGGCCCCTGGGCGTTCACCGACAGGATGATCGGCAGCGTGGGGTCGGCGACCTCGAAGGCCTCCAGCCACCCCGCGGGGTTCTTGGCCAGCAGGAGCCGCAGCACCCGGCCGTCCCGCTCCACGGTGGTGTACCGCCCGGCGACCGACCGCACCTCGCGCAGCCGGGGCAGCGCCCGCTCCACGGGCAGCCCGAACACCTCGGCGGTGGCCAGCGCGATGGCGGCGTTGGCGCGGTTGGCGCGGCCGGGCAGCTGGAGGTCCAGCACCCAGCGCTGCCGTACCGGGTCGATCACCGCGTCGTCGTCCAGCACCCAGGTCGGCTCGGGGCGGCGGAAGGTGCACTCGCGGCACGCCCAGTCGTTCTCCTTGCGGTCCAGCGGGCCGCCGCACTCGGGGCAGCACCAGGAGTCCTCTTTCCACGGCTGCCCGCAGGACACCCAGGTGACCTGGGAGGCGGTGCTGGCGCCCCAGGTGACCAGCGGGTCGTCGCAGTTGGCGATCACGTGGGTGTCCCGCCCGGCGAGGGCGCGGCGCCACTTCTGGGCGAGCAGCCAGATCTCGGCGGCGCGGTCCATCTGGTCGCGGCTGAGGTTCATCAGGCAGACGACGCCGGCCTCGGTGGTGTCGAGCACCTCGGGGAGGTATTTCTCGTCGACCTCCAGCACCGCGAACGGCGCCTGCTTGGCCGACGACAACGCGGACACGTGCCCGGCCGGCATGTTGGCGCCGAAGGCGTTGGTGGCGACCTCGCCGAGCTCCTGGAGCTCGGAGGTGATCAGCCGGGTGGTGGTCGTCTTGCCGTTGGTGGCGCTGACCAGCACGAGCTTGCGGTCGGCGGCCAGTTTGCGGAGGAGGTCCGGCTCGAGGATCAGCCCGACCCGTCCGCCGATCACCGAACCGTCGCCCCGCCCGGTGACACGGGAGAGCGTGGCCGCCGTCCGCCCGAGGGCACTCGCGAGCTGGGCCCGCAGCGGTAGCTGGGTCATGCCCGAGATCCTAGTGGGGGCCGCGCGAAGAGCGCCTCACGGGCCGCCAATCCCTTATTCCAGGAAGGACAGCTCGGCTTGGTTCTCCCCCGCCTCCTCGAAGGGGTGGACGAATCTGCGCGGCCACGACAGCACGGTCTCCAGCCACCCCGCGCCCATGGTCTGCGCGATGTGCCGCACCCGGTCCCGGGGCTCCACGCCGATGGCGACGGTCGCGAAGTCCCGCTGGACGCCCTCGTGCTCGTCGTCACCGAGCAGCACCCGCCAGGCCAGCACCCGGTTGCGTTCCATCTCCATGGACAGCGGGTGGTGCCGCAGCGCCTTGGCGCGGTGCCCGAGCAGCTCGGTGCGGGTCACGCCGTCCGCACCGGAGCCGTTCATCCCGAGGTGCGGGTACGGGCGGGCGGCGGGGTCGGTGCCGAACAGCGCGTACTCCATGGCCGGGGCGGGGCTGCGCAGGTTCGGCGCGGGGTGGCCGTAGGGGAAGAGCCTGTCGACCTCGTGGACCCAGCGGATCTGCGGGATCACCCACGCCGCGCCGGGCCGGTCGCCCGCCGCGAGGACGCCCTCACCGGGGTCGGCCCCCGACAGCAGCGCCGCGGCGACCTCGGCGCCCTTCACGGTGAGCAGCCCGGGGTCGTAGCAGGTGCGCAGGGACCAGGCGCGCCGGGCCACGGCGCGCTCGACCAGGGTGGCCAGCAGGCACTCGCGGCGCCGGGGCGGCAGCTCCGACCAGATGTCGTGGAGCACCCGGGGCACCCCGGGCAGCGGGCGGTTGGCGCAGAAGGCCAGCACCAGCGTGTCGGTCCAGATGCGCAGCCACGCCCATTCCGGCGCGCCGGCCAGCAGGTCGGCCTCGCGCAGCTCGACCAGCGTGCAGGCGTTGCCGGTGATGCACTCGTGCCCGCACGCGGCGGACCTGCGGCCCTGGATGGGCGGCATGGGCCCGGGGGCGGTGCGCTCGCGGTCCTCGCCGAGCGGCACCTGGATGCGCAGCGGCCGGTCCATGCCGTCGGCGAACACCGCGGCGAAGCCGGGCCGCAGCGACACGACCTGCCGGGACTGGTCCTCGCTGAGGTTCATGGCGGAGCCGACCAGCCTCCGGTCGTCCTCGGCGGGCAGGCGGTGCACGACCTTGAGCGCGGTGTTCTTCACCACGTCGGCGATCAGCTTGGTGGGGATCTGCTCGGCCACCACGATGCCCTCGCCGTACGCGCGGATCTCGGCGAGCATGCCGGCCAGCAGCTCGACGGCGTGGGTGCTGGCCCGCTGGGAGCCGCGGTCGCGCAGCAGGCGGTGCGCCTCCTCGATCACGATGACGTGCTGGAGGCCGGTGGCCTTCTCCTGCCTGGCCCGCATGCGCAGGTGCTCGACGATCCTGATGATGAGCGTGCCCATCAGGAACGCCTTGTCCTCGTCGTTGGCGACGTCCTCGATGGCGAGCACGACGTTGCGCTGGAGCAGGCCGCCGATGTCGGCGGGGTGGCCGCCCTCGAAGAACCGGCCGGCCGAGCCGACCCGCAGGCTGCGCAGCCGCAGCGAGATGAAGCCCTCGACGTCGGCCTGCACCTCCTTGCCGTACCCGATCTCCTGGATGACCTCCAGGGCGTGCGCCTGTAACTGCTCCAGCGTGGGCACGGACGGCTGCACCGCCGCGCCGGGGATGCCGCCGCCGGTGACCACGTCCCAGCCGTTGGCCTCGTACACCCGTTGCAGCGACAGCGACATGATCTGCGGGAACGGTTCCTCGGCGTCGAAGGCCGCCATGAACAGCGCCCGCACCATGTCGATGTGCGCCTGCACGGGGTAGCCGGGCTCGGGGGCCAGGGGGTTGACGCTGAACGGCACGTTGTCCGGCGCCGAGGGGTTGATCACGGTGAGCGGCGCCAGGTGCTCCATGCGCCCGGCCATCGCGGCGTACTCGGACTTGGCGGGCTCGATGGCGAGCCACGGGATGCCCGCCTCGGTGAGCTGCTCCAGCAGGTGGCGCACGGTCTGGGACTTGCCCGAGCCGGTGGCGCCGGTGATGAACGCGTGCCGGTTGAGCGAGGCGAGCGGCACCCGGAACGACCCGACCGCGCGGTCCTGCCCGTCGATGATGGCGCCGAGGTTCAGCAGCGGCTCACCGGTGCTGTTCACGTCGGCCTCGCTGGTCACGTCGAAGAACCCGGCGTCCAGCACCCGCACCCCGGGCACCTCGCGGCGCGGCAGCCCGGCGAGGGCGGCGAGCGCGCCCGCGGTGGCGGCGAACGGCGTGCTCGCGTCGTCGGCGGGGTCCTGCAGGGTGACGCCGAGCACCTCGGGGAAGCCGTACACCGGTTCCAGCACGCCGGGCCTGCCGAAACCGGCGAGGATCGGCAGGGACAGCGCGCTGCGCAGGCGGTACGGGTGGTGGCTCATCTCCACCGAGCCGACCAGCACGGGCGCGATCTGCCGCAGTTCGTCCGGCCCGGCGGCCCCGGCGAGCACCCGTACGTTCCACAGCCCGGCCTCGCGGAAGGCGTCCAGCTCCTGCATGCGCCGCTCGGCCCGCTCGGCGTCGAAGCGGCTGCGCTCGGACGCGTCGCCGTACTGCCGCAGCACGTTGAGCTGGGTGCGCAGGTGGGACACCTCGGCGTCCAGCAGGTTGGTCGGCTCGGCGACCACCAGCCAGGCGAACGGCCGGGACATCAGCGTGACCAGGGTGGACTCGAACAGCGTGGGCCGCAGCAGGTCGTCGGGGCTCGGTTCCCTGCGGCCGTTCAGGGGCGGCGCCTGCCGCCCGGGGCAGGGCGTCCAGGTGAGGTCGGCGAGGTCGGCCAGCCAGTCGTCCCCGATGCGCACGCCCCGGGCGCCGCCGGGGAACAGCAGCGGCTGCGGGCCCTGCGGCGGCTCCTCCACGGCGCCTCCGGCGGCGCGGCGCGGCGGACGGGGCGGGGTGAGCGGCCCCGCGTTGGTGATGAGCTCGAGGGGCGCGCCGGAGCCGCGGGACAGCCAGCCGATGACGAACGGCCGGTTGCGCTGGGCGGCGGACAGGACGGCGGGCAGGACCGTGACGAAGTCCCACTCGGCCGAGGACGTGCGTGAGGGGGCCGTGATCGCTTGGATGCGATACCACGGACCGCTCAGCGGGATCGGCGCGCTGGACGCTGCTGAGGACACGCTTGCCTGCATATCAAGCCCATATGCCTTATGCCACCGACGTTTGCCAGGGGATTACCTGTTCAATGCGTTCTCCTCCAGTCCAGCCGCTCCGGCGGCGGGCCGAGGTTGGGCGGGAAGGGGTCCTCGTCGAGGACGTTCTCCGGCTTCGCCGGCTTGAGCATGACCCGGCGGACCTCGGCGAACTCCCCCAGGGTGGTCTTGGGGAAGGTGAGGATGGCCGGGTTGGCGTCGGCGAGCCGCACCTGACGGCCCTCCGCGGTGGCGTGCGTGACGATGACCGAGGTGGTGGGGAGCTGCTGGAGCTGGTGCGGCTCCACCAGGAACTCGCGGCTGCGGTGCAGCACCCGCTCCTCCCCCATGGCCTTGGTGGCGCTGCGGCCCCACTCGGTGGACTCGGTGATGCCCTCGCGCAGGCCGTCCTCGCCCTTCTCCTCCTCCTCGCCGGGGACGGCGAGCGCGGTGGAGCCGCTCACCGTGGAGGTGTAGGAGCCGTTCAGGCCGTCCACGGCGGGGCTGATCGTCTCGGTGAGCTGGGCCAGCTCCAGGCGGTGCTCGGTGCCCATGTGCTCGCTGGCCACCCGGGCGTCCTCGGCGTTGCCGAGGCGCATGAACGCGACGGCGGCGTGGCCCCGGCCGAGGCGCTCCCGCACGGTGGGGGTGAGGGAGCGGTAGGTGAGGACCAGGCCGGTCTGGGAGGTCTCGCAGGCGTCCATCAGGCGGTCGAGCACGTCGCCGCGCAGTTTGTCCGCGCCGGCCACGATGATCGTGCTGTCCCAGGGCCGCTCAGGTACGGGTGCCCGGCGCAGGATGTGAGTGAGCGCGGTGGCGACGTACGTGCCGAGCACGCGGTTGCCGAACACCCCGGCCTGGCGGTCCATGGAGATGACGCGCAGTTTGGCGCGCAGCTGGGCGGGCTGCAGCCGCACGCGCTCGGAGCCGAGCCGCTCCAGCTTGCGGAGCTGGGACTCCAGGGCCCAGGCGCGCTCGATCACGACGCGGTCGGTCACGCCGCGGCCGAACAGCGTGCCGATGCGTTCGAGCTGGGTGGCGGTGAGCAGGCCGAACCGCAGGTCGTCGCGCGGGTCGCCGACCTGGGCCAGGGCGCGCAGCGCGGCGGTCACCTGGTTGATGGTGGCGTTCTCGCCGAGGACCTCCAGCACCCGTTCCAGGATGGCGTTGTCGAAGCTCAGGTCGCGGGTGGTGCGGTGTTCCTCGCTGACGCTCACCACGTGCGCGAGCACGTCGGCGAACGCCTCGGGCGGCAGCGCGGCGCCGAGGTCGAGCCGGGGCAGGTCGGCCGGGAGCACCCAGACCAGCGGGTCGTCCTGGCCGCGCCGGGCCAGCGCGATGAGGTCCTTGGCGACGGCGCCCTCGGACAGGTCGAGCACGGTGAGGTGGCCGCCGCTGTACAGCCGGGTGGCGCCGAGCGTCGTGATCAGCGCGGACCATCCCGGGAGCGTGCCACCGGCCACGTCGATGCGGTCGATCTCGTCCGGCACCGAGACCGCGTACCAGGTGAGCTGCTTGTCGTACTGCTCTTTCCTGGCGGCCCACTCGCGGTACCGCCCGGCGTGCTCCTCCTGCGCCTCGTGCAGCTTCTTCTCGCGGGTCTCCCGGCGCCGCTCGACCAGCGCCTCCTGCTCCCTGATGCGCGAGCGCAGCGCCCGCTTGCCCTGGTGGACGGCGTACCCGCAGATGGAGGCCACCCCGCCGGTCGCGACCAGCCCGATCACCGCGAACGGCCACCCGAGCACCTCGGTGAAGCCCAGCACCAGGATGAACACGCTGATCAGCGCCATCAGGACACCGAAGGTCTTCAGCGGCCGGTTGAGCAGGTCCTCCTGGAGCCGCTCCCGGCGAACCCAGACCGGGTCCACGACGTCCGGCTCCTCGGGGATCTCCCCCGGCGAGGGCCGCTTCGGCGGCGGCCCCGGATCGGGATGCAGAAGGGCGTACTCGCACCCGAGGTAGATGCGGTCAGCTTGGAGCTGCGCACGGTCTGGGTGCCCTTCCGCCACCGGACCTCCACCTGTCGATGGTCG
Organism: Sphaerisporangium aureirubrum; assembly: GCF_042658925.1. Lineage (NCBI taxonomy): Bacteria > Bacillati > Actinomycetota > Actinomycetes > Streptosporangiales > Streptosporangiaceae > Sphaerisporangium > Sphaerisporangium aureirubrum. The sequence continues at coordinate 136,714 of NZ_JBHSRF010000003.1, read as the reverse complement.
CGCCTGCGGGAGAGCCCTGACATCGTGTCCGCTCTCCGACTGTGCAAGCGTAAGAGGTGCTCCTCGCATTCGGGCACGGTTCTCGCCATTCGGACCGATTTCCTGACCCTTGGCGGGTGGCGCGGGTCACTGGGGAGAACTAGTGGGACGAATGCGGCGGATGTGGATGGACAACCACTAGCATCCTGTCCCATGACGTCTCCATCCGCGCGGGGCCGGCGGGCCCGACGGCTGGTGCTGCTCCCCGTCGTGACCGTCCTCGTGGCCGGCGTCCTCGCGGCCAACGCCTTCCTCGGCGGCTTCGAGGAGGCCGTCCCGGCGCCCGAGTCGCTCGGCAAGGGAGCAGAGGTGGACCAGGGCCGCATGCGCACCCGCTTCGTGGACGCCGTGGTGCGCGTCGGCGGGCACGACGGCATCGGCATCTCGGACAAGCGGTACCTGGAGATCGTCCTTTCGGTCACCAACCAGTCGGACCGCACCATCTCGGCGTACACGATGGACAACGTGCTCCCCACCGTCCGGGCGGACGGCGAGGTCATCAAGCCGAAGGACCCCTCGGAGGGGCTCGGTCCCCGCTTCGTGGTCTCGGTGCCGGGACACGCCTACGACCAGCTGCACCCGGGCGTGCCGAGCACCGTGATCATGGCGTTCGAGCTGGCCGAGGGCGAACGCGCGCCGAAGAGCGTGCGGATCGACACCGGCACGTACGTGTGGCGCGAGACGTTCTTCGCCGAGACCTACGAATGGACCATGGTCATGGAGGAGAAGCCCCCCACCAAGGAGGACGTGGCCAAGGGGCGCACCGGGCGCTGGGAGCCCGTGGTCACCGCGCGGGTCGACCTGCCGGTCCGGTCGGTGGACGCGTGATGGCCCGCCGTGCCGCGCCGCAGGCCCCGCCCGCCGGCCGGGCCGTGCAGGCGCCGCCGCCCACCGGTCCGGCCGTCCAGGGTCCGCCGCCTCCGGGCGCCCCGGCCGCCGCGCGGGTCACGGGATGGCGAAAGGCGCTCGGCGTCGCGGTGGGGCTCGCGCTGGTGGCCGCCGCCGTCTGGATGCAGCCGCTGATACTCACCCCCGACCGGCTCAACGACCCGCTCACCGCCTCGGGCGGCATGCACGACGAGCTGACCACGCCGCGGTTCACCGCACGGCTGGAGCGGGTCGAGTTCGCCCGCACGGTGCGGGTCAAGAAGCAGTACTCCACCGAGGACGCGCCCACCGACCAGGTCTTCATGATCGCCAAGGTCGGCGCCACCACGCCGAACAGGCCGGTGCGGCTGTCCGCGCGGCTGCTCACCGCGGACGGCAGGTTGTTCGACGCGACCGAGCGGGTGCCCGAGACCGCGGGGCTGGCCTCCAAGTGGGTGCAGCCGGGCTGGTGGCGTTCGGGCCTCTTCTTCTTCGAGGTGCCGCCGAAGGACGTCGCCGGGGCGCGGGTGATCGTCTCGGAGGAGCCGTCCCCCCTCTTCGGCGACCAGTTCATGGCGGAGGCGTCGTTCGACACCGGCATGGACGAGGCCGCGGCCAGGCGGACGGTCGCCGGCGCCAAGGACGTCTACGAGGTGAACGGCTGATGCGCAGGGACCGCAAGCAGGACGACACCGGCGTCTTCCGCCCGCCGTCCGGGGAGCCTTCGTGGTTCACCCCGGGCCCGCGGCTGCCCCGCCCGGACACCCGGGTCTGGCCGCCCCCGGACTCCCGCAACAGCTCGACCATGCCGATCCCGGTGGTGGACGACGCCCCGCAGGCTCCGCCGCCCCCGATCCCCCAGGCCCCGCCCCCGATCCCCCAGGCCCCGCCCCCGATCCCGCAGACCCCGCCGGTCGACGCCTGGGCCGCGCCCGCCGACGCCTCCCCGCCGCCGTGGCCGCCGCCACCCGCCCCGCCGCAGGCCTCGGCGGCCGAGGACGAGGCCCCGGAGCGGCAGGTGCGGCGGCGCCGCCGCCCGATGCCCGCCGTGGCGCGCTTCGGGCTGCACCTGTTCGGCGCGGTCGGCCTGAGCGCCGCGTTCCTCGCCGTCCAGGGATACGACGCCCTGAACCGGTACGACTCGCGGGTGCAGAAGGCCGAGGTGCGCTACGTGGCGCAGGGGATGACGGTCAAGCTGCAGAACGCCGAGTGGAAGGTGATCGGGTTCGCCCGTTCCCCCCAGCAGGACCCGGAGACCCCCGACCGGCTGATGCTGCAGATCGAGCTGGAGGGGACGGCCATCAACGACGACGGCAAGTACTACACGACATCCCCGCCGGGTTTCCTGCTCACCGACACCCGCGGCCGGTCGTGGCTGGCCCTGCCCTCGAAGACCCCCAAGGAGATGCTCCCCGGGATCCCCGGCCGGTTCACCCTGCTCAGCGCGGTCCCGACGGAACTGGCGGACCAGGTGGAACTGGAACTGTGGACGAACCAGCGTCAGGCCTTGGAGCGGACCGGGCCGGCTCTGCACTTCGACCGCTGACCGCCGGGGCGGCCGCGCGCCGCCGCTCGGCCCCGGCGGCGACGTCGAAGGTCGCGGCGAGCAGGCATGTCGTCAGTACCGTCACCCCGAGGTCCACCGCGAAGTTGATCGGGACGAACAGCACGTTCCAGTAGAAGAGCGGGAAGTCGCTGTGGAGGAGGTACTCCAGCCCGCGCGCGGCGTACCCCTCGCCGATCTTGATCGCGGCGAAGCACACGGCGAACAGGCCGAACAGCGGCGCCCCGCCGCGCACCGTCAGCCGGACGGTGTGCGCGAGCGCCACCCAGTGCGCCCAGCGGCCGAAGAGCCTGGTCAGGGTGCGCCGGGTCAGCGAGTGGCTGCGCTCGGCGAAGGCGCGCTCCACCTCGGTCATCCCGCCCTCCAGGCGGGTGTCCTTGATCACGGACTTGGCGTCCTCGGCGTACGCGCCGTACATCAGGATGGCGACGGTCAGCCAGGCCCCGGGCAGGATCAGCGCTTCCCAGGCCTGCGGCCAGATCTCGCCGACCCAGGACCAGAACGCCGACCAGCCGGGGATGTTCGCCGACATGTCCGCCAGGAACCCGTGCCACCAGCTGACGCCGGCCCGGCTGCCCACCCAGTCACCCCGGGAGGCGATCACCTGGACGCCGTAGTAGAAGAAGGCCAGCTCGCAGAACGCGATGAGCAGGGCCACCGTACGGCCGCCGCGACGTTCGTGCAGCGTGCTGAGCACGTAACGGCCCAGGAAGGCGGCGAGCATGATGATCAGCGTGATGTTGAAGTTCAGGCTGGTGAGTCCCTGGGCCGTGCCCTGGTCGGCGCCGGTGAAGTAGTCCGCCCAGGCGCCGAGGTAGCCCTTGTCGCCGCTCTGCCGCTCGATGTCGGTGTTGAGGAACGCGCGCACGTCGTCCAGTTGCCAGCCCCAGCTCAGGTAGAGCACCGTGAACGGGACGATGGTCCGGCCGACGCTGTCGGTGAGCTTCTCGTCCTCCTGGCCCTCCGCGCGCCGGGCCCGCGTCTCGTACAGCGCGCCGCGCAGCGACAGGAACATGCCGGTGCTCACCAGCAGGCCGATCATCACCATGACCAGGAACACCAGCATGGTGAGCGTGAGGCGCAGGTCGCGCATGGAGCCGTGCGACAACTCCGTGCCGCCGACCAGCAGGCCGAAGCGCGCGAGCTCTCCCACCGAGAACCACATCACGAGCGGCAGCAGGCAGCGCCCGGCCAGTCGCAGCGTGTGCCACGGCAGGGACCAGACCGTCGGAGTACGGATTTCGGACATCCGGTGCATCTTATCGACGTGGCCCCAGCGGCCGCAGCAGCATCATCGGCCGTTGCCCGAAACGTGACGGCCGGTGCCCCGTAGCGGGGCACCGGCCGTCAGCGCGACGTGTGAGCGGCCGTCAGACGGCCACCTGCAGCTGGGCGACCTCGCCGAGGCGGGCCTCCACGGCGACGTCCTTGGTCTTGCCGCCGCCCGCGATGATGCGGACGGTCCAGGAGCCCGGGGCGGCGAAGAAGCGGAAGATGCCCTCGTCGGACACCACGACCTCGCCGGTGAACTCGCCGGAGTGGTCGAGCAGGCGGGCGTAGGCGGTGCCCGTGCCGGTGACGACTCCCTGGATGACGGCCTGGGTGGCCAGGTCGATGCCGGCGGGCAGCGCGACGGTCTGCTCCGGCGCTGCGCACCCCTGTGTGGTGGTCATCGGGCCTCCCCCAGCTCGATCGGCACGCCTACCAGCGAGCCGTACTCGGTCCATGAACCGTCGTAGTTCTTGACGTTGGCCTGCCCGAGGATCTCGTGCAGGACGAACCAGGTGTGCGCGGAGCGCTCACCGATGCGGCAGTAGGCGATGGTGTCCTTGCCGAAGTCGACGCCGGCCTCGCCGTACAGCGTGCGCAGCTCGTCGTCGGAGCGGAACGTGCCGTCGTCGTTGGCCGCCTTGGACCACGGGATGTTGCGCGCGGTCGGGATGTGGCCGGCGCGCTGCGCCTGCTCCTGCGGCAGGTGGGCGGGCGCGAGCAGCTTGCCGGTGAACTCGTCGGGCGAGCGGACGTCCACGAGGTTGAGCTTGCCGATCGCGTTGACCACGTCGTCGCGGAAGGCCCGCAGCTCGAGGTCCTGGTCCTGCGCGGTGTACTGGGTGGCGGCACGCGCGGGCGTGTCGGTCACCAGCTCGCGGGAGTCGAGCTCCCACTTCTTGCGGCCGCCGTCGAGCAGGCGGACGTTCTGGTGGCCGTAGAGCTTGAAGTACCAGTAGGCGTAGGAGGCGAACCAGTTGTTGTTGCCGCCGTACAGCACCACGGTGTCGTCGTTTGCGATGCCCCGAGCCGACAGGAGGGCCTGGAAGCCCTCGCGGTCCACGAAGTCACGGCGGACCGGGTCCTGCAGGTCTTTCTTCCAGTCGATCTTCACGGCGCCACGGATGTGGCCCTTGTCGTAAGCGCTGGCGTCCTCGTCGACCTCGACGAGCACGACGCCAGGGGTGTCGAGGTTGGCCTCGACCCATTCGGCGTCCACCAGTACGGCGGAGCGGCTCATTGGGGAACCTCCCGTTATCGGGTTAGCGGCGGGTGATCATGTACGTTGGGCGCGGCCCGGACGTGCCGGGAAGCGCTGTTCAGGAACGTGGCGAGCAGGGCCGCCGACCCGTGCGCAGGCCACGATCGCGCCGAAGCGCGGGCACCTGCGAGTTGGACCTGCATGACGGGATGCTCCTGAAGGGGTCGTGCCGATGGGAACGGGCACTCTTCAGATCGGTGGCGGTGCGGGCCGCGACGGATCGCCCTCAGGCAATACGACAGAGCGCGGTGGCGACGCGGCAGAAATCAACCGCCCGCCGCTTGGTCAGCTCTGTCGAGGAAGTCATGTCCACGACAGTACCTCTGGTCCCGGCATCTGTCACGTCGCGTCCGTTTCGTGAGATACAGTGCGCCCGAGTACCGCGATCACGTCCGCTTTTCGGGGCAGGCCGCTCGCGCGCTTCAGCACGCGGCCGCTCGCGTCCAGCACGAACACCGTCGGCGTGCTCTCCACGCCGAGCCGCCTGACCAGGTCAAGGCTCGACTCGGCGTCCACCTCGACGTGACGCACCCCGGCGACCATCTCGGCCACCTCTCCCAATATGCGCCTGGTGGCCCGGCACGGCTGGCAGAAGGCCGTGGAGAAGTGGACCAGCGTGGCGCGTTCGCCCAGCTCGGCGCCGAGGTCGGCCGGCGACACGGTCTCCATCTCACTCCTCACCGCGCGCACCGCGAAACGCGCGGTGCTCACGGCAAGGGTAGCCACAGCAGGCGGCGTCCGGTCGAGGTGCTGATGTCGAATCCTTCGATCGTCGCGGGCAGCAGCTCGGTGTGCCCGGTGAAGGTCGCCATGCCGTCGCGGTAGTCGGCCTTCTCGACCGTCCAGCTGCCCGCGGGGGCCCTGGTGCCGTTCCGCCCGACCGCGGTCACGCGGCAGGAGGTGCCGCTCGGGACGCCGGACAGCTGCACCGTGATCGCGGTGCCCTTGGTCCCCGGGGTCATGGTGAGGAAGGCGCTCACGCCGTTCTGCCGGCCCGACACCTCGGAGGCGGCGTCGCCCTTCTGGAGCATCGGCGTCTCGCCCGGCGGGACGGCCGACCCCGTGGCGAGCATCGGCTGGTCGGCGGTGTCCTGCTCCATGCTGCGCCGCTGCCCGGCCGCCGCCTCGGGGCTGGGGTTCGGGGTCGGCGCCGACGCCAGGGCGGCCGGCGCGCCGGCGTCGCTCGCCGGCCCCCCGCCGGCGAAGCTGAGGAAGGCCGTGCCGCCGAGGGCGACCGTGACCAGTGTCGCCGCGAGGCCGAGCACGACGCGGTTCAGCCTCCTGCGGCGCGCCGACGTCGTGATCAGGCGGTCGAGCACGGCGTGCGGCGGGCGGCCCACCTGCTCGATGTCCTCCTCGCCGACCCGGGCGAGCATCGCGGTCAGCCCGGTGAGCCCGGCCAGCTCGTCCCGGCATTCCGGGCAGGTCGCCAGGTGCGCCTCCACCAGGACGGCCTCCTCCGGCTCCAGCGCGCCGAGGACGTGCGCGCCGAGCGACATCCGTACCTCCTCGCAGGTCATGGCGCCAGCCCTCGTTCCTCCAGGGCGAGCTTCAGCGCGCGCAGGGCGTAATAGGTGCGGGACTTGACGGTTCCGGCGGGGATGCCCAGGATCTCGGCCGCCTCCTTCACAGAACGGCCGCGGTAATAGGTCTCCAGGAGCACCTCGCGATGCTCGGGACGCAGCGCCGCGATGGCGTCGGCGATGGCCCACGACTCCACGGCGCGGTCCAGCTCGTCGTCGGCCGGGATCACGGCCAGCGCCTCGTCACCGGTCTCCGGAGGGCGGGACTTGCGGGCGCGGTGGTGGTCGACGACGAGGTTGCGGGCGACGGTGAACAGCCAGGCCCGCACCGGACGGCCCTCCAGCATGTCCGGATGCTTCCACGCTCGCAGCAGCGTCTCCTGAACCACGTCCTCCGCCTTGCCCGGATCGCCCGTCAATCGCAACACGTAACCATAGAGTGACCCCGCGTGTTCGTCGAAAAGAGTCCTGATCAGCTGCTCGTCGGCTGTTCCGGCGGGGCTCACAGACTCATGACGTACGGCGGGCCGGTCCGGTTCAGGCACGTAGCGGCACGTCCGTGGCGGTGCCTTCGACGGCCAATCCCTCGGAGGTGCTCCGCACGCTCTTGATCTTCAGGCTGAGGGGGAGGTCCTTGATGGGCACGTTGAAGCTGAGCAGGCGGGCGGCGTCGGGCACCTGCGTGCCGTTGACCTTCTCCGGGGTCAGGCGGATGCCGCCGGAGACGACCGAGATCTTCATCGTGGCGTTCACCGGGATCTCGATCCCCGCCACGGTGATCTTGCCGGTGACGTTGAGGGAGTCGTCGCCGCCACCGGTCACCTTCAGGCCGCGCGGGGCGCGCCGGTCCAGGGTCTCCTTGGAGATCACCACGGTGCCGGTGACGCGGTCGGCGCGGATGTCGGCCGTGGCGGGGCTCTGGATCAGGTCCATCAGCGGGGCGCGCACGCCGTACAGGACGGCGTCGATGCGGGAGACCCTCGCGCCGTCCGGGGTGGTCATCTCACCGATGCCGACGCTGATCTCGTCGTAGTGCCCGGCGACCGCCTGGGTGAGGAAGGGGATGCCGCGCACCTCGACCTTCGGCTCGCTCGACAGGTCGTACTTGGCGGCGATCTGGCGGGCGATCTCACTCTGCACGCCGGAGACGGCGACGCGGTCGAGGACGACGAGGGCGACGGCGAGCAGGATCAGGAAGACCAAGAACTTGCGCATCCGACTCCTTCGGGGATCCACATGCGGAGAGCATCCGCGTCCGGCCAACTCCCCCGGGGTCCGGGGGCGAAACGCTCACCCACCGGCGAAGGGTGGCAGGACCTCCACGACCGCGCCGTCCTTCAGCGCGACCGTGCGCGGATCCCGGGTGCCCGCGGGGTCGCCGTCCACGAGGAAGGACGAGAGACCCAGCACGCGCTCCAAATCCGGATTCTCATATTTTAATGTGATTTTTGCCACCAGATCAGCCAGAGTTGCCGCATCGAACGGTTCCTCGGCGACACCCGCGGCCTCCTTGGCCGCCGCCCAGTAACGGACTGTACCTTTTGCCATCAGTGACCTGCCCTTCCCAGCCGCGACCCGGCCCTCGCCTCGCGGTACGCGGGTAACACACGGCAAGGGCTCGGTTACGCGTATTTCCCGCGTATTTCCCGGGTGATAGGTCGTTCACAGGTGACCGGCCTATGGACGCATCTTTCCCGTGGGCTATCCTCACGTACTGACGGGACCTGGGCGATGAAGCCCCCGGGTCCTTTACGTGTTTTGTACGGCTGCGCCGTCACAACGCGGGGAGGAGGCCGATGCGGTGAGTGAGCGAAGCCGCGTCCTCTCACTCCCCGATCAGCCTCTGGATGAGGAGGTGCTGTGAGTAATCTGCTGCTGCTCACCAACGCATTGGAGCCCTCTGCTGAGGTCCTGCCCGCACTTGGGCTGCTCCTTCACTCGGTCCGTGTGGCGCCCGCCGAGGCGTCCGCTCTGATCGACGCGCCGCCGGCCGACGCCGTCCTGGTCGACGCCCGGAGGGAGCTCGTACATGCCAAGAGCCTGTGCCGCCTCCTCCGGACCACTGGTATCGACTGCCCGCTGATGGTGATCGTCACCGAAGGCGGGCTGGCCGCGATGACCGCCGAATGGGGAGCCGACGACGTTCTCCTCGACACGGCGGGACCCGCGGAGGTCGAGGCGCGGCTCCGGCTCGCCGTCGGCCGCATGTCCATCTCCGCGAGCGACGAGGTTCCGGACGAGATCCGCAGCGGCGATCTTTCGATCGACGAGGCCACCTACACGGCCCGGCTGCGCAATCGCGCCCTCGACCTCACGTTCAAGGAGTTCGAGCTGCTCAAGTACCTCGCGCAGCACCCAGGCCGGGTCTTCACCCGCGCCCAGCTGCTGCAGGAGGTGTGGGGATACGACTACTTCGGCGGCACCCGCACCGTCGACGTCCACGTGCGGCGCCTGCGCGCCAAGCTGGGCGCCGAGTACGAGTCGCTGATCGGCACGGTGCGCAACGTCGGGTACCGCTTCGTCCCGGACCGCGGCGGGGAGCAGATCGACGAGCGCGAGCCCGCGCCCGTCCACCGCTAGACACCGGCCGATCCGCGGGCTCGCCCTCCTTCAAGAGGGCGAGCCCGGGACGGTCTGTGCTATCCGGCGAGCGTGATGCGGCCCACCGCGGGCGGGGCGATCGGCGTGTGGGCACCGAAGTAGGCGACCAGCGCGTCGATGTCCAGCGGCCCGCTCCACAGGTCGGTGCCCTCGCGGAAGACGCTGAAGCCGTCACCGCCGCCGACCAGGAAGTTGTTCGCCGCGACCCTGATCTGCTGCGCGTCGGTGACCGCCACGCCATTGATCTTGATGTCCGACACCCGCGAGCCGATCGGCTGCGAGAGGTTCATCGTGTAGGTCAGCGACGCGGACGGCTGCAGGATGCGGGTGACCGTGCCGCCGCTCTGCCACTGCTGCTCCAGCAGCGCGTCCAGCCGCGCGCCGGTCAGCGTGACGACCTGCATGAGGTTGTTGAACGGCTGGACGGTGAACGCCTCGCCGTACGTCACGACCCCGTTGCCCTCCGACCCGCTCTGGGCGAAGGTCAGGTCGGCGCGCACGCCGCCGGGGTTCATCAGCGCGATCTCGGCGTTGCCGCCGGTCCTGGTGGCCTCCAGCTGCGCGTCCGCGATCAGGTCGCCGAGCGGCGTCTCACCCGACGGGGCGGCGGTGCGGCCGATGTCGGCGGTGATGTTGCCGATGGGCTTGTTGGCCACCGTCGAGACCCGGTCCTTCCAGGTCTGCACGAACGTGCTGGTCGCCGGGTCGGCCGTCACGTCGCGGGTGACGACGTGGTTGTCCGGCACCACCGACGAGCGGACGACCTCACCGGTCTTCTTGTCCACCTGGAAGTCGATCGTGGTCAGCACGCGGCCGAACGACGAGCCCTGGGTGTAGTAGCGGTCCTGGCCCGCCGGGTCCTGCGTCTTGCAGATGTAGGCCTGGTGGGAGTGACCCATGACGACGAGGTCCACGTCCGGGCTGAGGCCCTGGGCGATCCGGGTGCCCGCGGCCGGGGTGACCGGGCAGGCGTCCGGGCTCTGGTTCGGGGCGACCGAGTCACCCTCGTGCACCAGCGCCACGATGGCCTTCACGCCCGCGAGGCGCAGCAGCCGGGCCGCGCGGTTGCCCGACTCGACCTCCTCGGCGAACTCGAGGCCCTCGATGCCGGCGGCGGTCACGATGGTCGGCGTGGTCTGGGTGACCAGGCCGATGAAGCCGACCTTCACGCCGTTGATCTTCTTGATGGCGACCGGCGGGAGGGCGTACCTGCCGCTGTCCTCCTTCAGGACGTTGGCGCCGAGGTACTCGTACTTGGCGCCCTTCCAGCGGCCCGCCGGGGAGCATCCGTCGACGGGGTGGCAGCCGCCGTTCTGGATGCGCTTGAGCTCGGCGATTCCCTCGTCGAACTCGTGGTTGCCGACGCTGGAGACGTCCAGGCCGAGCTTGCCGAGCAGCTCGACGGTGGGCTCGTCGTGGAAGGCGGCGGAGATCAGCGGCGTCGCGCCGATCAGGTCGCCCGCGGCCACGACGGCGGTGTCCCGGTTCACCAGCGACTTCAGGTGGGTCGCCATGAAGGCGGCGCCGCCGGCGGGGACCGACGTGCCGCTCTCGTTGACGATGGCGCCGCCGGAGCCGGTGGGGGGCTCCAGGTTGCCGTGGAAGTCGTTGATGGCGACCAGCCGGACGGGGACCGTCACGGGCGGCTTGGGGGGCTTGGGCGGTTTGGGGTGGGCCGACGCCGGAGCGGCGACGGCCACCGCGAGACCGGCGGCCACTACTAGGCCGGCGACCGCGGTCCGCAGGAACGTTCCTGAGCTCATAGCCCACGACACTAGGGACGTCAGCTCAGCATAAAACGAACCACAGGTAACGATTTACCCCGCCAGTTGATGGCGTCTTCTGCCAGATTAGAGTTCGACCATGAGAGTGGACGTCCGCGAGCGGCTCGACGAGCAGGAGGCGGCGGCGGTGGCCGCCCTGGTGGAGGCCGCCACCCGCGCCGACTCGGTCAGCCCCCTCAACGAGCACGCGATGCTCCACCTGCGCTACGGCGGCGGCCCCGGCTCCCGCGCCCTGCTGCTGTACGACGGCACCACGCTCACGGGCTTCGCGCACATCGACCCCGCCGATCCCGCCGAGGGCCCGAGCGGCGAGCTGGTCGTCCACCCCGGCTTCCGCGGGCGCGGCTTCGGGCGGCACCTGCTCGGGGCCACGCTCGACGAGGCGGGCGGGCGGCTGCGCCTGTGGGCGCACGGCGGGCATCCCGGGGCGGAACGGCTGGCCGCCGCGCTGGGCTTCACCAAGGCCCGGTCGCTCTGGCGGATGGGCCGGCCCCTGGCCGAGCCGCTGCCGTCCGTCCACCTGCCCGCCGGGGTGCGGCTGCGCGCGTTCCGGCCCGGCTCGGACGACGACGCGTGGCTCAAGCTGAACGCCCGCGCGTTCGCCCACCACCCCGAGCAGGGGTCCTGGACCTCCGAGGACCTGCGGCGGCGCGAGCAGGAGTCGTGGTTCGACCCGGCGGGGTTCTTCCTCGCCGTCCGCGAGGACCCGCCGCGGCTGGTGGGCTTCCACTGGACGAAGGTGCACGGCGACCCCGGCGACCTCGGCGAGGTGTACGTCGTGGGCGTGGACCCGGACGAACAGGGCGGCGGCCTCGGCAAGGCGCTCACCGTCGCCGGGCTGACCTACCTGCGGTCCCGGGGCCTCCCCGAGGTGATGCTCTACGTGGACGAGGACAATCCGGCCGCCATCCGGCTGTACACCGCGCTCGGGTTCGCCCGCTGGGACGTCGACGTGATGTACAGCCACGGGTGACACCCCGCCGTGCCCTCACCGATACCGTGCGTATTCCACGGTTTTCAGTCACAATTTGGTTACGTGAATTACTCGACGACCCAGTGCAGCGCCCAGTACGTCAGCGCGGCCACCACCGCCGCCGCCGGGATGGTGAGCACCCACGCGACCAGGATGTTCCCCGCCACGCCCCACCGCACCGCCGACAGCCGCTTGGTAGCGCCGACGCCCATGATGGCGCTGGTGATGGTGTGGGTCGTGGAGACGGGGGCCTTGGCCGCGATGGCCATCGTGTAGAGCACCACCGACGCCGCCGTCTCGGCCGCGAAGCCCTGGGCCGGGTTCAGGTGGATGATCTTACGGCCGAGCGTGCGCATGATGCGCCAGCCGCCGGCGTACGTGCCGAGCGAGATCGCCGCCGCAGCGGAGAGGATCACCCACTGCGGGATCGGGTCGGAGGCCGCCACGTACCCGCCGGTGTACAGCGCGAGGAAGATGACGCCCATCGTCTTCTGCGCGTCCTGCAGGCCGTGGCCGAGCGCCATGGCCGCGGCCGAGATCGACTGGGCGTACCGGAAACCGCGGGTCGCCTTGTGGGGGTTGGCCCGGCGGAAGATCCACAATATGGCGATCATGATGATGCCGCCCAGCAGGAAACCGACCAGGGGCGAGATCACCATCGGGATGACGACCTTCTCCACCACGCCGCTCCACAGGATGTCGCTGGAGGCGGCGAGGGCCGAGCCGACGAGCCCGCCGATCAGGGCGTGGCTGCTGGAGGAGGGCAGGCCGAAGTACCACGTGATGAGGTTCCACGCGATCGCGCCGACCAGGCCCGCACCCACGATGACCAGGCCGTGCGTGCCGGACGGCGGCTCGATGATGCCGGTGCCGACCGTCCTCGCGACCTCGGTGCTGATGTGCGCGCCGACGAAGTTCATGCCGGCTGCCATGAGCAGGGCGGCGCGAGGGGTCAGGGCGCGGGTCGAGACCGAGGTCGCGATCGCGTTGGCGGCGTCGTGGAAGCCGTTGGTGTAGTCGAACACCAGGGCGACAACGATCACGCCGATGACTAGCGTGAGCTCCACTTAGCTTTCCTTGACCGCGATCGATTCGATCGTGTTCGCCACATGCTCGAAGGCGTCGGCGGCCATCTCCAGCTGATCGATGACTTCCTTCATCTTCATGACGGTGAGCGTGTCGTACTCGCCGCTGAACAACTTGGCGAGCAGACGCCGGTAGACCTGATCGGCCTGGTTCTCCAGGCGGTTGATCTCGATCCAGTACTCGTTGAGGTTCTTCATCGACCGCAGCCGCGGCATGGCCTCCGCGGTGAGCTCCGCCGCGCGCTCCAGCACCTCGACCTGCCGGACGACCTCCTTGGGGAGGTGGCCGATCTGGTAGAGGCCGATGAGGTCGGCGGCGGCTTCCATGTAGTCCATGACGTCGTCGAGATTGGACGCCAGGCGGTAGATGTCCTCGCGATCGAACGGCGTGATGAAGCTCTCGTTGAGGCGTTTCATGATCGCGTGTGTACGCTCGTCGCCGGCGTGCTCGCACGCGCGCATCTTCTCGGCCAGGGCTTCCCTGTCCGAGCCGTCACCGATGATCTCGACCAGCAGACGGGATGCGGTGACGAGATTGTTCGCCGAGTCGGCGAACAGATCATAGTAGCTGTCCTCACGTGGCGTGAGTCGCAGGCGCACGTCGATCTCCAGATGTGCGGGGACTGTCCGCAGAGAAGGTTAAGGGGTAGTGGCTGAAATGCGAAGTTCGTGACCTGAACACTCGCGCGTAACCTCCTCTTTCCCTTCCGGACACCTTCTGTACCCATGCCGGCCCAGCACACCCATCCGCCTCACCGGCACTCTCCCGTCACTCCCCCCCAGCGGCGTCAATCTTCCCAAACCAGCACAAACCTCGCACACCCTATCGCCCTCCCCACCCTCGCTTCCCGCCCTCCCCTCGGTAATACCTCGGACACAGAACGCAAGCGCACCAAAGCGCAAGAAAACATGGAGAAACCCGCGTACACCACCGGCGCACGCGGTCGGATCACTCCCCGGTCAGACCACCGAGCGGTGGAAGTTCATGAACGACCGGCTGGGCGTCGGCCCCCGCTGCCCCTGGTAGCGCGAGCCGTACCGCGCACTCCCGTACGGATGCTCGGCCGGCGAACTCAGCCGGAACATGCACAGCTGCCCGATCTTCATCCCCGGCCACAGCTTGATCGGCAACGTCGCGACGTTGGACAGCTCCAGCGTCACATGCCCCTCGAACCCCGGATCGACGAACCCCGCCGTCGAATGCGTCAGCAACCCCAGCCGCCCCAAGCTGGACTTCCCCTCCAGCCGCCCCGCGATGTCGTCCGGCAGCCCGATCACCTCATAGGTGGAGGCCAGCACGAACTCCCCCGGATGCAGGATGAACGGTTCCTCCCCCTCCGGCACCACCAGCCGCGTCAGCTCCGGCTGCTCCACCGACGGATCGATGTGCGGATACCGATGGTTCTCGAACACCCGAAAGTACCGATCGAGCCGCACATCCACACTAGACGGCTGCACCATCTCCTTATCAAACGGATCAACCTTGACCCGCCCCGACTCGATCTCCGCCCGAATATCCCCATCCGAAAGCAGCACCTCAGCAACCTACCAACCCCCACCCCGCAACTCCCCCCCAACCCATCACCCCCCACCCTCCAAGTTCCGCTAGAGTAGACGCAGTCATCACCCAGGTGATCGACGCGGGTGTAGTTCAATGGCAGAACATCAGCTTCCCAAGCTGACAGCGCGGGTTCGATTCCCGTCACCCGCTCCACAGCCAAAGGCCCAGGTCAGGAAGCATTTTCCGACCCGGGCCTTATCCGTTTCCGCCACCTTTTGGATCTTCCGTGCCCGTTACGTGCCCGATCCCCCGTGATCCTCGCTGCCGCTCATGATCCGCTCGGCCAGCCGACCTATGCCGTCCGCGATCAGTTTGTCGGGATCCCACGGAGACGGCGGGCGTACTTGACGTGAAACGGCACGTCGTCGCGGTGGAGGTCGCATTCCTCGATGTGCTGGCGGTCCGCCGTGGTCGTCCGACGCCGCTCCGCCCGTCTGGGTCGGCCTGGGCGGGTGATGCGCGGGCAGCAGGCGGACGGCACCGGCGGTAAGAACCCCACGTGACCTGGTAATTCCCGTCCCTATGGTCGCTTTGATGCTTGCGGAGTGCTGACAGGGACGAGACTTTCGTCCAGGATCGCATAACTTTCGTCGGTTCACGCAGAAGTTTGGGTGCAACTGAGGCTGTCTTTCGCCGGGACTGGCGGTTAGTGTCTGCATTCGAGACCCGGACATCTGTGATATATGGCCCCGTCCCCCCCAGTTCACACCATCCCCCCACATCTCACAGCGAGGTAACCCTTTGTCTGTGCTGCCCTCGTCTCGTCGGAGCGCTCAACCAGACCTGATCACGCTGGGCCTCGCCGGCGCGCTGACCATCCATTCGGGCTTCGCCTCTCCCGCGAGTGCGGTCGCCCCCGCCCCCAATGGGGCCGTGCCCCACGCGTCCACAGCGACCGGAGTAAGGAGGATCAAGTGAGATTGCGACAGCAAAGGTCGCGCCACCGACTGATCCGGAAGGGGAGAGGTGTCGCGGGCCTGGCCCTGGGCGCGCTTCTCTCCGTCTCGTTGGCAGCGACACCCTCGCGCGCTGCCGACGAGCAGCTCAACGAGGGGCTGGTGCACCACTTCGCCCTCGACGAGACCAGTGGGACGACGCTGGTCAACTCGGGTAGCGCGGGCTCGGCGGCGAACGCCACGCTCGTCAATCCGGAGAAGGCGACCTTGACCGGCAACGGAGTCAGGTTCAACCCCGACTCCTACGCGAGCGCCCTCGACGGTGCGTACGTGGCGCTGCCGAAGGACATCACCGCCGGCATGTCGAACCTCACGGTCGACTATGACGTGTGGATCGACCCGGCGAACGTCGGCGAGCACCAGATGTGGGGCTTCGGCAGGAAGTCCGGCTCGTGCGACGTCGACACCGGCGCCCAGGGCTCCATCTTCGCGTCGAACACCCAGCGGTTCCGCGTCGCGGTGGGCTCGGCGAACCTCCAGCAGAACCGGGTCCGCATGACCGAGGGAGCCTGGACGCACGTCACCTACACCCAGTCCCTGAACGCGAACGGCACGAGCTGGACCGGCACGCTTTACCTCGACGGCGTGCAGCACGCGACGTCAACGAACCTGACCACGCCGCCGTCGGTGAACGCCGCGGGGACCAACTGTAACTTCCTCGCTCGCTCGCAGACGTCGGGCCACTACTCATTCCGCGGAACGCTCCGGGACTTCCGGGTCTACGACAGGGCAGTGAGCCCCGAAGAGACACTCGCCCTGGCGAAAGAGACCGTCTCCAATGGCGTTAGCGCCGACGCCGCCGCCATCGACCTCGGCCTGACCAGTGCGATCGTACGCGACATCGTTCTGCCCAAGGTGGGCTCCGTGGCGGGCTCGGCCATCACGTGGACGAGTTCGGACCCGTCGGTCGTCGAGGTCTACACCCCTCCGGCCGTCCCCAGCGCACGCAAGGTCGCGGTGACCGGCAAGATCACCCGACCCGCGCAGGGGCAGCCCGACGCGACGGCCACGCTCACGGCGACCGTCCGCAAGGGCGCCCAAGAGGTCACCACACGGGAGATCCCCATTGTGGTGAAGGCCGAGTTCGACGACGCGCAGGCGGTCGACCGTGACGCGTTCGACCTGGCCCTGTACGCCACCGACGACGTGCACGGAAACATCAACCTTCCGGCCGGCGGCGAGTTCGGATCCACGATCACCTGGAAGTCGACCACCGACCTCGTCACCCCGACGGGTGAGGTGACCCGCCCGGCCTTCGGCCGTGCGGATGTCACCGCCACCCTGACGGCGACCATCACCAAGGGTTCGGCCTCGAAGACGAAGTCGTTCCCGGTGACCATCACCGCGAAGCCCCGTTCCGAGAAGCACGAGCGGTACTTCATGGGGTACTTCAAGGGCGAGGGGATCGCCGACGGCGAGCAGATCATGTTCGCGACGTCCAACGGAAACACCGCTCTGGACTGGACCGGTCTGACCGGGGGCTGGCCGTCGCTCGTCTCCCAGCTGGGCGACCAGGGGCTTCGTGACCCGCACATCGTCCGCTCGCCCGACGGCGACACGTTCTACATGATCGCCACCGACCTGAACTGGTACGACCAGGGCGGATACGCGATCAACGACACCCAGTACATCGAGGTGTTCGAGTCGCACGACCTGGTGAACTGGACTCCACAGCGGCACGTGAAGGTCGCGCCCGACAACGCGGGCAACGCCTTCGCACCCGAGTCGCTGTGGGTCGAGGAGATCGGCGCCTACGCCGTGTTCTGGGCGCAGTCGCTGTGGAACGACCCCGTGAACCGCACCGGTCAGGGGAACGCGCAGATGTGGTACGCCACGACGCGCGACTTCCAGACGTTCTCCGCCCCCAAGGTCTGGCAGGACCCGGCCCCGCTGTCGCGGATCGACACGACCGCGATCCGGGTCGGTGACCACTACTACCGTGTGACCAAGAACGAGGCCGGCAACCAGGGTTCGGACATCTTCTCGGAGAAGCACACCGACTTCCTGGACAGCAACATCAACAACTGGACGTTGCTCGCTCCGGCTCTGGGGCGCACGACGTGGGTCGCCAACCAGGGGTACGAGGGGCCGGTCATCTTCAAGGCCAACCCCGGTGACACCTCCTGCCCCGGCCAGTTCTACCTCTGGGGTGACCGGTACACCAACGGTGGTGGGTACCAGGCCGCGTGCCACGAGAACATCGAGGCTCCGACCTGGAACGCCAAGCCGCTCACGATGACCAACGCGGGCGTCGTCCGTCCGCGTCACGGCACCGTGATCCCGCTCACCGTCCGTGAGTGGAACGACATCCGCGGGATCCCGAACAGCGACGTCACGACCACCACCAAGGTGGCCGTCGAGCCGTACGCGAGCGGGGCCCAGACGACCACGGCCACCGCCACCGTCGAGGCCGCTGACGGGTTCGAGACCGGTGGTCAGGTGCGGTTCAGCATCGGCTCGTGGTCGGAACTCGCCCACCTGAAGGACGGCGCGGCCACGGTCACGCTGCCGGAGGGTCTGCCTGCGGGTACCCGGACGGTCAAGGCCGAGTACCTCGGCTTCGACTATCTGAAGGCGTCGGAAGCTGCGGCGTCGTTCACGGTGCCGGGCGCTCCGGAGCTCGCGCTGACCGTGACCGCCACCGCCCGCTGCGTGGGCACCACGGCGTACGTGGCCGTGACCGCGGTCAACGACGCCGCCGTACCGGCGAACGTGACGCTGACCACCCCCTACGGTTCGAAGACCGTGGCCGACGTCGCCCAAGGCAAGCAGGCCTACCAGTCCTTCAACACCAGGGCCGGGCAGATCGCCACGGGCAGTGCGACCGTGACGGCGACCGCGACGATCGACGGCCGGCAGGTCACCTCGACCTACAACGCCTCCTACACCGCCATCAACTGCGCCTAACCCGACCGGCCACGGCGCATTCCCGCTACTGAACCGCTACCCATGGCACCTCACGCTGAATGGCTGGGACTAACCTCTATCCAGAATGATCGCGACAACAGCAGCTATCCCGGAGAACGCGGAGCCAAGACATGACAACGTCGCCACACGTTCCTTAGGGGAAACCCAAAGACCTGCGTTCAGTTGCTTCCAACGATCACGTCCGAGCTTGCGGGCGAAGTTCTGGCGTTTGTGCTGGCGAACTTGGTTGCAGCCGAACAACAGTCCACGTGCGTTATTTCTGCAAGGCCCCTGGCGGCCGACTGCTCCGCATGTACGCGGGACGCGAAAGAGAAAGTAGACGATCGCGAGTACTGAACCGATGATCAAAAGTGGGGCGATCTTTCCCTTGTCTTCAGCCGCCCACCATCCCCAGATCAAGAGACCAACGATCAAGTATCCCCAGTACTTTTTGATGATTCCAGTCGTTCCCCTCGCCATTCCAGGAAAGTATCGAGCACAACGAGCCTTGAACAGAGACACTCCCATCGCCCAGGGGTGACACATGTCTATATTGGCAACATCTTGGCCTCAGCAGGAAACCTCACGACGTAGAAGCTTTAGCCAAGGTGACGTGGTTGCCGAATTGCGCTCATATCTATCAAGGCGGCAGCGCTCCGCGCCGCCGCACGGCCCGCCACCCGCTCCGCCGGCCGGGCGTGCGGCGTGGACGCCGGTCCCGGCCGGCGGTAGGAACGCGGGCCGCCCGCCGTACCAAGCACTCGCCGTACCTAGGCACGCATGCCGCACTTTGTACGCACCGCCGCCGGATGAAGGCTTCTTTCCTCATCTCACCAGCACTGAGCCAGCATGCACGGTTCACGAGGCCAGAATCATCCCCAATAAAAGCTGCCGCCGAAGAAGGCTAAGTGTATAGAGACCGAAGTCTTCGGCCTAGGCGATCGGTCCTGTGGGTATTGAACAACTGACGGCTCGGAGCCTTCGAACAAGCTGCTCGATCAAGAAGCGCAGCAGCCAAAAGAAGCCGCCCACTCTGTGCAAGATCAGACACGCTATGCGGATCAACAGCGTAAGTAATCTCGTGCTTGAGTTTGTTATACGTCCTCCAAAAGTCCCTACCCCACTTTTCCGGATCACCGACCCACTTCGTGAAATGATTACCAACACGGCCAGCCAGCGCCTGGGCATACATAGCGTTCGCCCATGCGGCTGGGCGGTTACACTTAACCCAATACTCGATTGCCGAAGCGATATCCAACAAAGTTGTTTCGGCTGTTGTGGGGCCGTATCGGTAACGATTGATTACCGGATTGATTGCGCGTGGATGCTCGTCACACAATCGGATCCATCGTGTAAGCCCAGCGATGCCCCCTAATGCAGAGAGGCTGAAAAGTGGGTTTTCGTTCATAGATTTTGGCGCTGAGACCCCAGCCAATGGCACCATGAGAGCACCATTCCACATTTCAGGACGGGTAGAGAGGTCAACTCCGTCCTTCTTCTTGAGGTGCAGCTCTGCCGATCCCGTATCCGCAGCCACAAAACCGTCCCATGCAAGATTGAGGAGCCCTTGGACATGAAGTAGTGGCTGTAGTAGATCCCAGACATCGCGCGGGCGAAGACTGGAACAACCGATGGTTACTGGAGCGCTCAACACTCGTCGGTCTTCATCTCCTCCTACTTTCCATGTCGTTGAAATCATCAGGGATCTCCCTTGCCTAAGGGGGTGACTGATCGCATTCGCGGATTTTAGAGTAACTGTCCAACTCTGAATGCGGCCATGTTCATCCTGATCCCTACTCTCTTTGGTAGCCGACAGGCCGGCCCAATCACCGACTCCATGAAAGTTCGCGCTTAGGGCCTTAACCTTGGAGCTTAAGAGGCGATCGAAGGGGATATTACTGATGGCAGTTCTAGCTCTGCACCTTCTCGATGAAGCCCGATACCCCGAACGTTGAATCCACCCACTTCGGATATTCTCAAGGAACAGTACCGATTTCTCCGGAAGCAGAGCCGCTATACCCAGCGGTGAACCCTCGGCTTGCCTGACCGAAAACTTTCGCGCAACGTCTTCGTCAAGCGT
The DNA here is from genome assembly GCF_042658925.1 of Sphaerisporangium aureirubrum. Taxonomy (NCBI): domain Bacteria; kingdom Bacillati; phylum Actinomycetota; class Actinomycetes; order Streptosporangiales; family Streptosporangiaceae; genus Sphaerisporangium; species Sphaerisporangium aureirubrum. The sequence goes on along the minus strand of NZ_JBHSRF010000003.1, from coordinate 116,244 downwards.
CTCGATTATCAGCCACCCACCATCCCGGTGGACATAGCCTCGTTCCGGTTCCGATGCCTGAAGGTTGGGCAACTTGCCATTAAATGGCCAGAAGAATCCAATGCTACCCTCGAATTCATTATCCACTAGGGGATTCTCCATCAACAGACCTCCGGAGATGCCACTGCATTTGTTTAGAGCTAGGCGTGCCGTCATGAGTTTCCACGGCGGTCCGGCATGGCATCTCTGACCACGACATCTAATTTAGTCTATAGATTATAGTCTCTTCGATTGCTCCGCCTATTCAAGACGTGTAGACCAAAAACCATTTGGAGACATGAAATCCCCGCCGGATTTAGGGCGTTATCAAGCTGCCCTTCACCAAAAGGATTTATGCCGTCCAGAGTGCTGATAACTCGCCTGATGGTGTCAATCTTGGCAAGCTCCACTTTGGAAGCCTGCCCGAACATTGCGTATCGATAAGCGTCCTCGTAGCTCGTGTCGCGTCTTGCAGTGATCCATAGCGAAGTCGCCTCGGAAGCGATCGGAATCGATTGCGCTTGTAGATCTAGTTCGCGCTGCTCATTGTTGAGGATCAAGAACGCTGCCGTAGTTCGCTGATCGAGGCTGGATCTGACCCATGAGGGAAAGATGCCTCCCTGGATTCGACGTACCCCGAACCGCTTCTCTGCAACATAAAGACAGAGAGCGCTAAGCCGCTCAAGCTTATCCAACAAGGTCTTGCGCAGAGCGCGCTCTAAGGGGAGCGCGTTGTTTCGCTGTCTCTTTGCGTGGTTTAGTGGGTGCCTTGCCTCCGTTGCGAAATCAGAACGCAGGCCCTCGGCTTCACGACCTGGCTTCGCCAGATTGCTAAACCCACTTAGATTATAAAGTCTATGGGCTTCCCCTAAGGCAGCCTTAAGCCAGTCATTCTCGCGTTCGCCATATCTCTGAGGTCGAATATCACTAAGCAGTGACTCCAGCATTAGGAACATATTCCGATACGCGTCGGCCATGTCGGGTGTAATCTGCGAGAGGCGATAGTATCGATAACTTTGGTCCCAGGCAGGAGGGACAGGGGTAGGGGTTACGTCCATCCCGTTGCTGTCCAGAACTCTTAAAGGAGCCGGCGGCGCATCAAAGGTAGCGACCACAAAGAGCGTCAGTCTTGCTATGGTCTCATGTGAGCGATTCCACCAGACCAAGTGCGAATCGGTGTCCTTGATCGCGAATGCAAGCCCCCGCGTCATTGAGATTAGATCGAGACCCTGTTGGCACGCTGCAAGAGATTTGTCGTAAGCGGCCTGATATGAGTCTTGTGGCGCGATTCGAACCACAGCAATGTTCGCCCCAGCCCTGATCTCGATCATCGAAGCGTGATCTAGTTGCCATCGTCAGGAGTCCCGTCCTCCTCGCTGGTCGAGTGTCCCGGTTGTGACCGCCGAGTCAGGGGCGCCTACGGCGTCGCTACGCGATCAACTTCGTTGACCCTTGACACAGCGGCCTCGCCCTGGGGATCGGCAGCTACGAGGATGCCGGGGGAGAACCAGGCGACGGACCGACTACCGCAACACGTTCTGCAACAGCCCCACAACCGCTCACGATCCTCACCGGTCGGCACCATCCCGGAGCAGGACACAAGCTTTCGGTCACGTGCCAGGTGGTTCTGATGTGGTCAGGGTCTTGATCGCGTGCCAGATGCGTGCCAGAACGGACGGGGAACAGCGGGCATTCACGGGGACTCACGGATGCGTGGCCCACTCTCACCTGTATTGCAGTTCTCGCAGGCCAGGCCGCCAAGATCAGTAACCGATTCCCAAGCTGACAGCGCGGGTTCGATTCCCGTCACCCGCTCCACGCCTAAGGCCCAGGTCAGGGATCCACTCCCGACCGGGCCTTGATTGTTTCTAAGACCCTTCGATCCTCACGGGCCATTAGCGGGCCAGTAGCTCTTATCCCCCGCAGGGATCAGCACCCCGGCCGCGCCGTCGCTCGTCGCCGTCCCGCTCTTCAAGCTGCTTGTTGATCGCGTCCGTGATCGCGTTGTCCGCCCCGCGAACCGCGTGCTGACAGATCATCGCGGCCCTGACGTTGTCATGCCCCATCCGCGCCATCGCGCTGCGGGGAGTGCTGGCCGCCGTCTCGGCTGGCGTGGGGATCACGGTGCTGCCGCGCTACCTCTGCGCCCGCGAGCTGGCAGGCGGCGAGCTGGTGGCGCTGCTCCAGCCGGAGGTTCCGCCGATCAACACCCTGGTTCTGGCCACCCGCGCCGGCGCCACTAGCCTGCCGCACATCGCCGCCGTCCAGAACGAACTGCTGGCGGCGGCCCGCTCATGGTGACTGCCCTCCGCGCCGGCCCCCGCGCCAGGCGCTGCACCATTCTGGTCGATAGTCAGATCATCGGTATATACTGATGGCATGAGTATCAGACCAATGCAGGAGCCGACGTTCCTGATTCTGACCGCGCTCGCGGCCGGGCCACAGCACGGGTATGGGATCATCACCGACGTCCAGCGCATCTCCGGCGAGCGGGTGCGGCTGCGGGCGGGCACGCTGTACGCGGCGCTGGACCGGCTGAGCCAGGAGAGGCTGATCGCGGTCGACCGCGAAGAGGTCGTCGAGGGCCGGGCCCGCCGCTACTACATGCTGACCGGCGAGGGGGCCACCCGGCTGTCGGCGGAGGCCGAGCGGTTGCGCGCCCACGCCGACCTGGCGGCGACCCGCCTGCAGGCCCGTCTGGCCGGAGGTGCCGCGTGAGTGCCGCCGACGCGATACCGACGACAGGGCGAACGGGTGGACCGGAGTCGCAGGACGCGCTGGAGGCGCGATACCGCAGGCTGCTGGCCTGGTATCCGCGTGACCACCGGGCGACCCACGAGGAGGAGATGATCGGGGTGTTGCTCGCGGGGGCACACCCCGGTCAAGGACGCCCCGGTGTACGCGACGCGCTCGACCTGCTGCACGGCGGTTTACGCCTGCGCGCCCGCCGGGCGTTCGGCCGGGGGAGGTCCGGGCCCTGGCAAGACGCGCTCGCCGTCACCGGGGCGATCGGCCTCCTGCTGGCCCTGGCCAAAGCGCTCGCGTTCACCTCCGGTCGCGCGATGACGCTGGTCACCACAGGCGGCGGCATACAGCTCCACCCGCCGGCCGACCTCGTCTGGCTCCTGCTTCCGCCGCTCCTGTCCGCCATCGCCCTGGCCGCCTCGGCGGCGAACCTGCGCCGGGTGACCTCGGCGGCCGCGTGGGGGCTGGTGGCGATGGCCGTATGGGGGCTGATGGCGACCGACATGTGGCCGGTGACCGGGGTGGCGGACGGCGGCGGGTTCGTCGTCCGGGTCCTCCCGCAAATCGACGGCTGGTCCTACGTCGCCGTCGTCACCGCGCTCGCGCTGACCTTCTGCCGGACGCCCCGGCGGGGCCTGACCCTGCTCGGCGCGAGACGGCTGCTCCCCTGGACCTTCGTGGTGTTCGCCACGCTGATCTGGAACCAGGTGATGTTCTGGCTGCCCACCCCCGTCTACGGAATGATGCTCATCGAGGACCTGCCCTTCATCGCCGCCGCCTTCGTGGCGAGCGGCCTCGCGCTTCGCTCACCGGTCGGACGCAGGAGCGCCGCCCTCCTCACCGTCCCCCTAGCGGTGCACCTGGCCACCAGCGCCTACACGACGACCTGGGCTGACGGCTGGCCGATGGGTGTGCTCATGGTGCTGGTCCCAGCGGTCGTCCTCGCCGTCCTCGCCCGCCGTGCGCTGCGTCTCGATCATGCCTCGCGCCCATCTCCGGCGCCGGCGGAGTAGGCCGGCTCCGGGTGTCTCGCCGCGCCGGCTCTAGATGGGCTACCGGTATAGGTAACCGGCCAGCTCTCGCGCTGCCCCGACCACATCGCTGACCGGATGCCTTTTCTCGGCGGACTGCCAGGAGTAGTACGCGCCGCCGTATCCGACGAACACCCACACAGCTTCTTGCCACGCCCCCGGCATAAGGAATAGGGGACTGTGTCGCTGATCTCGACTGGCCGGGTCACCGATGCCATCTCGGGCGCGGGGTGCGCGCGATGCGCCCAAGTCCAGCTCTGCGGCTTGATCGCCGTGCCATTAGCGTGCCATTAGCCCCGGTAACGAGGGGCAACCACGGACACTCAGGGCCGGCCGTACGCCCAGGTCAGCGGCTCTACGTGGCCGGATCCGTACGATTCCCAAGCTGACAGCGCGGGTTCGATTCCCGTCACCCGCTCCACTCTTGTTCGACCAGGTCAGCGAAGTACTTCCGGTAGCAGCGTGAACGCTGACACGTGTCGAGGTCGGATCAAGGTGAAATCGCGTCGATCCAAAGTGGCGATCTGGGTAACGTTCAGGCGCTCCGCGATGGCGACCACAGAGACGTCAGCTGGGTCGAGCCGAGCGTCTCGGTAGGTACGGACGAGTTCAGCCATTCGCCGCACATCGACCGGCACCAGATGGACCAGTTCGAACTCCTCGGCAGCCAGATCCGGAAACCGCGCGTGCACACGAGACCCCATGTGCCTGTTAACGGTCCACCCGGCCTCGATCAAGATGGTCGAAGGCAGGAGAAGCGGTCCCACCAACTCCTCAAGGAGACGCACGCATGAGGCGTGGTGCTTGTCATCACGATCTACCACAGCGATCAAGGGGCCCGTGGCCAGGAGCGTTGCAGTCACGTTGACCGATTGAACCGCTCCGCCAGCAGATCTTCGACCCGTTCCGACAGATCTCCCTCACCGGAGGCACCGATCCTTGCGATCGACAACCTCCTGCGACGAGCCGGCTCAGAGGGTTCCTCCGCCGCCTCGGCCAAGTCGGGATCCGTCCTCACCAAACGCAGGAGACGACGCGCCTGATCCGGCGACAGCCGGTCCACCAGGTGGTGAAGCTCCTCATGCGCATGCTCGGCGCTCATAGCCACGAGTCTACGCAAGCGACTTCGCTAGCGTCAGTGACACGCCCCCTGGTCGGCCTTGAACGGCAACCTCATCCGATGCTTCGAGATTCGTTGGCGTGCCGCGTGCACAGCTCATCCGACCCTCGGGCATTAGCGGCCATTAGCCAGGGTGTTGGGGGGGCAGCCACGGTCACTCAAGACCGCCTCGGGGTCCAGGTCAGCGGCCCCACCTGCGGTGATCGATGTACTTCCCAAGCTGACAGCGCGGGTTCGGTTCCCGTCACCCGCTCCACTGCTAAGGCCCAGGTGGGGACCATGATCCCTACTCGGGCCTTGATCGTTTCCTAGACTCATTCTCACCGCCGTGCCAGATTCGTGGCAGATCGAGGCGGCGGCGCGGCGTGCCGCCGCGCGGCCCTCCACCCGCCCACCGTCTGGGCTGCGGCGTGGGCGCCGGTCCCGGACGGCGGCGGAAAGCGGCCGCCCGCCGCACCGCTCGTACGCCGCACCCACCCACCACACGCCACCGGGGTCGCGTCGCCACCTGACCGAGATTCACTCTCCGCCTTGTCGTCGCCGGCCAAACTCGCTTCTCGTCGTACGGCAGCGAGGGGCCTCAGAGTGGTGCAATACGCATATGAGTTGTCAGGGCTCCCCTGACGGCCTATGGTGTCAGGGGAGCCCTGACACCTTAGGAGTGTGCTGTGACACTGGCTGACACCATGACCGAACTCGCTCGGTGTTCCTTTTGTGGCAAGTCGTCCACTGAGGTGGACAAGCTTGTTGCCGGCGCTGGGGTGTATATCTGCAACGAGTGCGTGGCTCTGTCTGCGTCGATCATCGACGGAAGTCCCAAAAGGCCTGCGGGGGCGGGTGTGCCTGTGTGGGAGTTGCTGAGTGACGAGGAGATGCTTAGCCATATTCCGCGGGTCGCTGCGCATATCGAGCAGGCTGAGGCTGATTTGCGGTCGTGGGCACAGGAACTGCGGCGGCGTGGTGTCACCTGGGCCAGGCTTGGGGAAGCTCTTGGGATTACTCGCCAGTCTGCGTGGGAGCGGTTCTCTGGGGAGGAGTGACGCGGTCTGGGGCGGGCCGGCTGTGCTTGGAGATCCTCTACACAGCATGATCCCGGTATGGGTGGGCTGCGCATCGGGTGGCGACCCGCTTCGAAGCTTGAGATCATCCGATCATGTACCGGGCGGGCGTTACGGCCTTGATGGTTGTGGTGAAGGAAGCTGAGCCGGTGGTTGGACGGTGGCGGGAGCGTTTTGATTCCTCTGCTTCGGCTGGGGTTCCCGCGCATGTGACGGTGCTCGTGCCGTTCCTTCACAGTGGTCGCATCGACGCTGCGGTGATCGGCGAACTCAGGGGACTGTTCGGTGCGCACAGCTCGTTCACCGTTCGGTTCGACGAGTGTCGGCGTTTCGCCGACGTGCTCTATCTCGCGCCTTCGCCCGATCAGCCGTTTCGTGCCCTGACTGAGGACGTCGTGGCGCGGTGGCCCGAGGCGCCACCCTACGGTGGACAGTTCGCGGAGATCATCCCGCACCTGACTGTCGCTCACGGTCAGCAGGCGCACGTGTTCGACGAGGTGGAAGCCGCGTTGACCGCGCGGCTGCCCATTACTTCCAATATCGCGTCGGTCAGCCTCTTCGTCAGCGACGGCGACCGCTGGCGTCCCCGTACCGAGTTCCTGTTATCCGGTTGACCTCTCCACCCGCCAAGGCACAGCGTTCCGGGGGTCTCCGACGTCCTGCAGCTTGGCGTGGATCAGTACACCGTCCGCGACCCTGACTCAGCACGGGCTTGGCCCGACGCTCATACCTGCCACCACCTCGGCCGATGGGCCCGGTCCGGCGCGTCGTTTTGGTTGGTTCTGAACGCTTTGGGGGGTGAGTCGGCAAGTGGAGGGTGGAAGGCAAGCAGAGTCGAGGAAGGTCATGACGACAGATGCGGAACTGATCGGCAGATCGCTGGCGGGGGACAACGACGCCTTCATGGAGGTGATCTGCCGCCATGAAGGTGCTGTCGGGGCTTACCTCGCGCGGCGAGTGGGGCGGGAGGCGGCCGAGGATCTCCTCGGGGAGGTGTGGGTGGCGGCCTTCGAGTCCCGGAAGACCTATGACCTGTCGTTTCCCGAAGCGCGGCCGTGGTTGTACGGGGTGGCGCTGAACAAGCTGCGGCGTCACTTGCGGTCGCGGCCGGCCGAGGATCTCGTACCTGATGTGACGAGCATGGCGAACGGGTGGGATCCCTGGCCTGCGGTGGACGCTCGCGTGGACACTCAGGCGGCGCTCCGGCCGGCCTTGGACAGGCTCAGGCCGGAGGAACGAGAGGTGCTGACCCTGGTCGCCTGGGAGGACCTGACCGTCGCCGACGCGGCGCGGGCGCTCCGCATGCCGGCCGGGACGGCACGCCGGCTGCTGCACCAGGCCCGGATGGCGCTGCGGGACGCGCCGGAAGTGGTCGCGCTATTGATCGATCTCAACAGTGTGAAGGAAAGCCAGTGATCGTGGACGAGATGGATCTGGTCGGTCAGCTGAAGAACGCCGCACCCCTGCGGCCCGAGGCGTACGAGCGAGCGCGGAGGACGTTGCGGGGGGCGATGGCCGAGTCCGCGCGGGTGCCGGAGATGGCTCCCGTGCCTGCGGCTCCGGTTCGAAGGGAGAGATCTTCCCGGGTACGTCACCGCCGCTTGGGCATTCTGGGGAAAGCCGGTATCGGCGTCGGGATCGGCGCGGTCGCGGCCGCGGCGGCCATCGGGGTCGTCGCCCCGTCGACGTCCCGGCCCGCGCCGCCGGCAGGGGCGGCCTCCCAGGCACCCGCGGCCCAGGCACCCGCGGCCCAGGCACCCGCGGCCGATATCAAGCTGGTGTCCCTGGTGACCGACATCAAGGCGAGCGACGACCCCCTGACGGGAGACGCGTCGCTGGTCGTCCGGAACCAGACCATTGACAGCAGGCCGCCGGACGTCACCTACAACCTGTACACCGACAGCGGCGAGTACTACGTGACGGACACCGAGAGCGCGCTCCCGGCGGCGATCGCCGGTCACGACAACCTCGCCGAGGACGTGAATGCCCGTGAGGTGGCGGCGGCGCGCTACGCGGCGACCGGCGACCTCGGCACCGCGCGGAAGCAGATGGTCAACGCCACGCCCAACCCGTTCGGGCTGGGCCTCAGCCCCGCCGAGCAGAAGGAGGCGTGGGAGAAGGCGATGGCCAAGGATCAACACATCTTCCGGGAGAAGGGGATCACCCCGCCGAAGCAGCCCACCGGCAAGGCCCTGCGGAACCTCATCGACAACCACCTCTGGATCAACAGCGTGGACGCGCTGGCCCGAGGGGCGGCCAACCCGGAGATCCGGGCCGGCGTGCTCAACCTGCTTTCCACCATTCCCGAGGTCACCGTCAAGGATTCGACGACCGGCGGCCGGCCGACGCTGACCCTCACGGCGGGAGCGGCGCTGTTCGGAGGCAGCGCCGAAGAGGTGCTGACGATCGACGCCAAGACCGGGATGCCGATCCGCTCCGAGGTCGGTGCGCCGGGGCGGAAGCCGTCGTCCGTGACCACCTTCGAGGTCTCCCGGGTGACGCTGGCCGACGTCGAGGCCGGCAAGTCCTGACCGCACTCGGCACCCGGGGACTCAGCCGGGCTTGACGTGCGGGCCGTCCTCGCTGGGGGCAGGATGGCCCGCACGGTCACGTCGAGCCAGCATCCTGTCCCGAGGCGTCTACTGGCCGACGCGGCCGTCGATGCGCTCGCGCAGGAGGTCGGCGTGGCCGCAGTGCCGCGCGTACTCCGCGATCTGCGCCACCAGCATGTCGCGAAGCTGCAGGTCCGCCCCGTCGGGGCCGAGGTCGGAGACGCCGGCGTTCCGGGTGCCGAGGTCGGGGACTCCGGCCACGAACCGGTCGGTGAGCTCTACTTCGGCCCGCCACCGCCGCCAGGCGTCCTCGGCGACCGCCGGGTCGGCGATCGCGCCGTTCCAGTCGCCGTCACGGTCCTCGGCGGTGCAGTACAGCTTCGGCGCGTCCTCGCCGGCCATGACCCGGCGAAGGTGTCTCTCCCCCTCGGTCAGGTGCCGCACCAGCCCGAGCAGGGACATCGTGGACGGTGGTACGGATCGCCGGGCGAGTTGCTCGGCATCCAGGCCCGCGCATTTCATTTCCATGGTCAGGCGGTAGTGGCGCAGGTAGTCGAGCAGTATGCCGCGTTCGTCGACGGCCTCGACATCGGTTTCGCGCGGATCGTCGTCCGGGTCGACCCACATGTCGAGGTACACCGTCGACCTCGTCCAACGCGCGGGAACGGGTTCGCTCGCATCCGAGGTGGTCATCACCGCATGGTCGGCCATCCGGCCTCCGGACGCCACCGAATATCCGCGGCGGTCACCCGGCCTCGCGTCCCGTGGCCGCGCCGGGTGCCATCAGTTGATCATCGGCCGGAGGACGACCGAGGCACCGCTCTCCTTGCGGCGCCGTGTCCTGTCTGAATCAACGCCGACTTTCGGTTTTATGGCTCCGAATCCGGCCATGCCACCATTGTGTGATATGTGGGGTATGTCGGCATTCCAGAACGACGTACTCCTACGCCGCCGCATTAACACCCCGCATAATGCGCTTTCACTAATGGTCGTTCATGGAAGGCACGAAAGCTTGTCAAGACGTTAAGGGTATCGCCGAAGCGTCCGGCCATGCCTCCCTTGAGTGCTCTTGTTGCGTTCTCATCCTGACGTTTGGATCTGAGGAGGTTGTTCGCCAGAAGAAGGAGTCTTGAGAGTGAGTGCGCTGACCTACACCGTCCTCACCGATCCGACGTCGCTTGAGGCGTCAGTGGACGGGCGGACCCCGTCCACGGGGACGGTGTATCTGATGGTCACCAATACCGGAGAGGAGGTGGCCTGGTTGAGGATCGAGGTGCGGGTGCCTGTCGGCGACGCCGCGGGCCACCTGACCCCGGAACTCGGCACCATCGATCCGAAGGGGGAGTACACCGAAACCCTGGACACTCAGACGGACTTCCAAATCGAGCCCGACACCCAGCCGGTGAACATTCAGCAGAAGGGCGCCAACGTTCTGGAGGTCACTCCCCAGAGTGGTCTCATATCCGCTTTCGCACCCGGCGACTACATGTTACTGACCCTGGAGAACGTCACCGTCGCCCCTGCCGCCGGGGTGGTCGTGCTGATAGTGAGAGAAATCCTCAAAACCGATACCGGGTGGGAGACCAAGTACGCGGCGGTGCCGCTGGTGAAGGCGACGGCAAAGGAGATTCCGGCACCGCGCGACTTCCGGCCGGACAAGGCGATGCTGGACACCGGAGAAACCCTCACGCTGAGCTGGGACGGGTCTCCCGACTTCACCTATGAGATCGTGTTCCCGGGCGGACGGAGCCTCGTCTCGGGGGGTACCTGGTCACCGCCCACCCCGCGGCGGGCCACCACCTACATCCTCGTCGCCACCGACCCCACCACCGGGAAGCAGCACTTCCTCACCACCACCGTGCAGGTGCGCCATCCCGTCCTGGAATCGCTCACCGCCACCGACGGCATCGACACACCCTGGATCCAGGGGACCGACCACAAGGGGCGCGTCACATTCACCGACACCGGGGTGGAGATCTTCGACAACACGGGCGGGCAGGGTACCGTGACGGCCGACAAGGCCCTCTTGAACGGCGTGAACACCGAATGGGTGCAAGGACGAGGCGCCGACGACGGAAAGATCACCTTCCCCAGGGACGGGCTCGACGTCCGCCAGGGAAGCGGAGCGTGGGGAACCGTGCACGCCGACAAGGCAGACGTCGACGGCGTCAACACCAAATGGGTGCAGGGTCGGCACAAGGACGACGGATGGATCAGCTTCCCCAAGGAAGGGCTGAACGTGTATCGGGCGGGAACCCATGAGTGGGGGACCGTGTTCGCGAGGCACCACGGAATGGCTTCGGGAAAGACTCCCCCCGGACAGGGCTGGAGGGTTTACGCCCCCGACAGCATCTGCATCGACGTGGACACCAGCGCGGGTCAGTTCACCGGTGACCCCGTCTACCTCACCTCCATCGGAGGCGCCGGCGGCATGCAGTACGACCTGGTCGGCACCAGTGCGGTCTACGACATCACCACCAGCAAGTTCAGCGTCTACCTCAAATGGCGCGACGACCGCGAACTGACTCCCGCCATGGCCCAGCAGTTCGGCTGGTACATCAACTGGATCGGCTACGACGCCCCCTGACCTCGGCGGTCTTCGCCGACACGGTCGGCGAAGACCGCCTCCAGGTACCACACCACGATCTGGCCGCGGTACGGCGGCGACCGGACGACGGCGGAGCGGACGGGTCGTTGTGATCAGTCCTTCACGGCGCCGGCGGTGATGCCGGCGGCGACGTAACGCTGGGCGATGACGAGCAGGACGGTCGCGGGGATGGAGGCGATGACGGCGGTGGCCATGATGGCGTTCCACTGCTGGTTGTTGTTGCCGATGTAGTGGTAGATGCCGAGCGTGATCGGCTGGTGGTCGCCGCCCTGGTCCAGGGTGCTGGCGAAGATGAAGTCCGACCAGGCCCACAGGAAGGCGAACAGCGACACCGTGATGAGGGAGTTGCGGCTGACCGGCAGCACGACCGACCAGAACGTGCGCAGCACCCCCGCGCCGTCCACCCGGGCCGCCTGCAGGAGCTCCTCGGGGATGCCGGACATGAACGCGGTGAAGACCAGCACCGCGAACGGCACCGCGAGGGTGGAGTCGGCGATGATGAGTCCGGGGATCGTGTTGAGCATGCCGGTGCTGAGGAAGATGGCGTAGAACCCCATCGCCATGATGATCCCCGGGATCATCTGCGCGATCAGCAGAACAAAGCTCAGCGTCCCGCCGCCGCGCGGGCGCAGCTTGGCCAGTGAGTAGCCGGCCGGCGCCCCGATCAGCAGGGTCACGGCGACCGTGCCCAGCCCGACCACCAGGCTGGCGGCCAGGTACGGCCCCTGCTGCTCCAGCACCGCTCGGTAGCCGTCCAATGTCCCGTGGACCGGGAACAGGTACGGCGGGCTCTTGCGCATGTCTTGGTCGCGGGTGAAGGACACGTTGATCATCCAGTAGACCGGGAACAGCATCACGCCGGTCAGCACCAGCCCGATCGCGGTCTTCCCCCGGCTGCGCACGGCGCTCATGCGTAAGCCTGCTTTCTCTGCAGGTAGATGTAGACCAGCCCGAACGCCAGGGCCATGACGATCAGCAGGTTGCCGACCGCCGAGCCGGGGCCGAAGGCCGGCAGCAGGTTCCCGAAGCCCAGCCGGTAGGACCACGTCGCCAGCGTCGTGGACGAGTCGCTGGGGCCGCCCTTGGTCATGATCCAGATGATGTCGAAGACCTTCAGCGTGTAGACCAGCCCCAGCAGCAGCGTGATCGCCGACACCGGCCGCAGCAGAGGGAAGGTCACCTTCCAGAACCGCTGCCAGCCGTTGGCGCCGTCCAGCTCGGCCGCCTCGTTGACCTGCACCGGGATCGCCTGGAGGCCGCTGTACAGCACGACGAGGTTGAACGGGATGCCGATCCAGATGTTGGCGATGGTCACCGACCACAGCGACCAGTCCGGCGAGGTCAGCCAGTTGACCGGTGCCGCTCCGAGCGCTCCCAGCAGCGCGTTGACCAGGCCGGAGTCGCTGTTGAGCAGCCATGACCACGTCGAGGACGACACGATCAGCGGCAGTAGCCAGGGCACCAGGAACAGCGCGCGCAGGGTCGCCGACAGCCGGAAGTGCCGCGTGAAGAACAGCGCCAGGCCGAGCCCGATCGTGAACTGGAACACCAGCGACACCGAGGTGAACACGACCGTGTGCCACAGCGCCGGACCGAACGTCGGGTCCGCGAAGACCTTGCCGTAGTTGGCGAACCCGGTGAACGGCGCGCCACCCTGCACGAACGACCGGACGGTGTAGTTTCGCAGGCTGAGGTCCAGGTTGTTGTAGAGCGGATAAGCGTAGAAGACCAGCAGGTAGACGACGACCGGCGCGAGGAACGCCCACGCCGCCCACTGCCCGGACCACCGGCGCCGCACGGCCGCGCGCCGCCAGCCGTGGGACGGTGGGGCCGGAGCCCGCCTCCGCCGCTCGCCCGCGACGGACGAGGCGGGCGTCTGTGTCAGGTGATTCATGGTGCCCTTCATCTGGCTGAGAGCCGGGGGTGGCCCAGGACCCCGGGGCGGCGACGCGCCCCGGGGCCCTCCCCCGGCCCGCATACGCCGGTCCTATTGGGTGGCGCTCGCCGCCGTGGACTGGGCGGCGGCCAGTGCCGCCTGCGGCGGCTCCGCCCCGCTGAGAGCGGCCTGCACCGCCTTCCACATGGGCTCGGAGATCTTCGGGTACTTGGTGCCGAGATCGTCACTGGTGCGGCCCTTGGCTGCCTTGACCGCCGAGACCCATACCTTCAGGGCCGGGTTCTCCGCCACCTGCTTGTCCTGAACCTCGGCCGTCGGTGCGATGTACGACAGCGTGGTGTCGGTGGTGTAGGAGTTCTCGGTGCTCGTCAGGCACGTGACGAGCTTCTGGGAGGTGGCGTAGCGGGCCTGGTCGTTCTGGACCGGGATGGTGACGAACTCGCCGCCGGTCGGGGCGGGGGCGGTGCCGCCGTCCTTGGCGGGAACGGGGATGATGCCGTACTCGAACCCGGCCTTCTCGGCGTTGGCGAGCTGCCAGGTGCCGTTCTCGGCGAAGGCGAAGTCGCCGGTCGCGAACTCCTGCCAGCTGGTGGTCTGGGTGTTGTTGATGACGGAGTTGGGGGCGTACCCCTTCTTCACCCAGTCGGTCCAGAGCGACAGCGCCGAGACGCCCTCGGGAGAGTCGAGCTTGGTGAGTTGCGCGCCCGATCCCCAGAACCAGGGCAGGAACTGGAAGCTGCCCTCCTCGGTCCCGATCGCCGAGAACGTGATGCCCTTCTTCCCGGACGCCTTCACCTTGTCCAGCGCCGCCGTCAGCGAGGCCCAGTCCTTCACCGAGCCGGCGTCCACTCCGGCCTTGGCCAGCACCTTCTTGTTGTAGTACAGCGCGAGGGTGTTCGCCCCGATCGGCACGCCGTACGTCTTGCCACCGGTCTGCCCGGCGGCCAGCAGGTTGGGCTCGGCGGCCGAGGTGTCGAGCTTCGTGTCGGCGGTCGTGGTGAGCACACCCCCCTCCGCCAGGGTCGACACCACCGGGTTGTCCACGATCAGGACGTCCGGGGAGTTGCCCTGCTGGGCCGCCAGCAGCGCCTTGTTGGTCAGGTCGGTGGTGTCGTAACCCGTCCGCTTGACGGTCACGCCGGCCTCGGTCCCGCAGGACGTGAGGAGCTTCACCCATGCCGAGGTGTCGTCGAACTGCGGGTAGGGGTCCCAGATCGTGTACGTGCCGCCCCCGGCGTTCGTGCCCGAGGAGCTGGAGGAACCGGGGGACTGCGCGCCGGACGAGCACGCCGCGGCACCGCTCACCGCCGTGATGGCGGCCAGGGCGGCTCCGAGGCACCGCCGTCCCGCATGGCGTCTTTCCATCTGTCTTCCTTTCGAAGCCGGAGCACCGGCTCGGTCCGTCGTCGGCCCGCGCGGGTTCGCACGGTCAGGATGCGATCCCGCGCGGAGTCAGGTGAGCTGGATGTAGTCCAGCTCCGCGTAACCGGTCCCGCCGGCGAAGCCGGGAGAGCCCTTGGCCAGGCGGATCACGTTGTAGCCCGCGCGAAGGTTGACGGTCGTGGCGACCGTGGCGCCGAACTGGCCCCAGGCGGAGGTGGGCGGATAGCTCACGGTCGTCCAGGCGCCGCCGTTGTAGGCGAGCCCCTGCGTGGCGGTCGCCCCGGTGGCGTTGGCGTAGCCGACGGTCATCGTGTAGGACCGGGCGGTGGGCACGTTGACGACGAAGTCCACGTAGCTGTCGGTGCGGTGCGTGCTCGTGTTGTTGTCGATGCGCCCGACGTAGCCGCTCTCGGACGCGCTGGAGGCGGTGAGCCGCTGCGCGCGGAAGACCGACGCGTTCTCCGCCTCGTAGCGCTGCTGGTAGGAGGGGACACCGCTGGTCGGCTGGACGACCAGGTTGTAGGCGCTCGTGGCGGACATGTTGGGCACCGAGACGCTGATCGCCCCGTTGCTCACCGTGTAGGTGCTCGTGGAGATCGTGGTGGGTGCCGTCACGGCGGTGAAGCGGCCGTTGGAGGGTGTCGACTGCAGGGTCACCCGGACGGAGGAGCCGAGCGCGCCGATGCCCGTGACGCGGACCGTGTTCGTGCCGGACTCGTTGCCGAAGACCACGTTGACGATCTTGCGGGTGCCGTCGTAGGCGGCGAAGCCGTCCAGCCCGGCCTGGTTGGCCGGGGTGGTGGCGACCATCCTGCCCGCCATGTCGCCGTACCACTTGTACAGCCACCACGTGCCGGTGGGCTGGTTGTTGTTGACCACCAGGCCGTTCATCGTGCCGTACTCGTACCAGAAGGCACGGTGCGCCGACTCGACGCCGCCTCGCTCCAGCTTGCCGACGTAGCTGGCGATCCGGCCGGGGACGTCCACCTCGCTCGTCGCGGCGTACTCGTTGATGGAGATGCGGCGGGGGCTGATGCCGAGCGACGTCTCCAGCGAACGGTAGTCGGCGATGTTGGCCGCGATGTTGTTGGGGCTGCCCAGCTCGTGCCAGCAGATGATGTCGGGGAGCGTCCCGGTCGCCTTGGCGTTGCTCAGGAAGGACGACAGCCAGGAGCGGTTGTAGTAGGAGGTGCTCGGCCCGACGATCGGCGTCGTGGTGTCCAGCGCGCGGACGGCCCGGAAGGTGCGCACCCAGCCGTCGTTGAAGGAGCCGGCGGCCCCGGTGTTCCACGTCCAGTCCGGCTCGTTCCACAGTTCCCAGCCGGCGATGTTGGTCACCGAGGTCGCGTTGAGGCGTGCGCGGACCATCGTGTCCACCTTGGCCAGCCAGTCGTTCCAGCTCACCCACTGGTAGGGGAAGTTGGGGTAGATGTCCGGCATCCGGATGTACTCCCCGGCGCCGACCCGGCTGGCCTGCGGCGCCACCAGCAGCGCGTCGCCGCCGGGCGGCTGGCCGTTGGGCCGCTGGCCCACGCCGGGAGCGGGCTGCGTCAGCGAGTTGACCTTGAGGGGCAGCAGGGTGGAGTCGTCCGGCCTGCTGTTCTCGGCCAGGCCGTACAGGCCGCCGGCGGCGACGTGTGTGACGGGCCGGATCGGCTGGGCGACGTTCACGGTGAGGGTGGCTCCCGCCGCCTCGGCGGGGGCCAGGGGGACGAGGGCGCCGAGCCCTGCGGCCAGCAGGGCCGCGGTCAGCCTGATCGCGCGTCGCGACGTGGGCCGGGGTGTGCGCATGAGCTACCTCGCTCTCTCTGTGATCAGATGGGGGGTGAGCAGGAGGTAAAAACAGGACGGCCCTCCCGAGACGACGAGGGGACGGTCCTACGCGGGCCGGCGCGGCCCGCCGGTGTCATCCGGCGGTGGTGACCGGAACCCAGACCCGCATCGGGCCTTCGCTCCGGTTGCCCCACAGGAAGTACGGCACCGCCGTGAACGTGAGCGGGCCGCTGGTCCGCTCCCGCCCCGCGCCGGCGGTGTAGAGCGCGTCGCCGGGGTCGGCGAGCAGGCCGCGCGCGCCGAGGACGACCGGGATGTGCGGAAGGTCCGCCCGGGGACCCGCCGTGATCGGAGCGGCGGGGTCCAGCCGCACGTCCTCCAGTACCGCGCCGGACGGCAGGTCGGCCTGCTCGACGCAGTACACGAGCGGCCCCCGCGCCAGGGCGACGCATCCGCGCACCGCGTCGACACGCGGGTGCGCGCGGACCTGCCGCACCGGCATGTCGAGGTCGAGGACGACGCGCGTGCCCGGCGTCCACTCGCGGGTGAGCCGGACGTAGCCGTCCCGCGCGGACGCCGGCATCTGCTCGCCGTCGACGCTCACCGTGTACGCCTCGCACCATCCCGGAACCCGGAGCGCGAGCGTCCACGGGGCTTGGACGTCGTCCCCGTGCACGCTCAGCTCGATCCGGCCCTGCCAGGGATACGCCGTGCGCACCGCCACCCTGACCGTCCGGCCCGCCACGGTGGTGGTGAGGGACGCGTCGCCGTACAGGTGGACCTGCAGGCCGGTGTGGTCGGCGGTGGCCAGATAGCCGGGCAGGGACGCCATGAGCCGGGCGATGTTCGGTGGGCAGCAGGCGCACGAGTACCAGGGCAGGCGCCGTGACGCCGCCTCCTCGCCCGAGCCCTCGTGCCCGGTGCGCGACTGGAGGGGGTTGGAGTAGAAGAAATGCCTGCCGTCGGCGGACACGGCGGGGGCGACGGCGTTGTGGAGGACGCGTTCCATCTCGTCGGCGTAGCGGGCCCGGCCGGTGGCCAGCAGCAGCCGCCAGTTCCAATGGAAACTCGCGATCGCCGCGCAGGTCTCGCCGTAGGCGCGGTCGGGCGGCAGTTCGTACGGGTCGCCGTACGCCTCCTCCCTGTGCCGGGAGCCGTGCGCGCCGGTGACGTAGGTCCGCGTGCCGAAGGCGTCGTCCCACAGCCGTTCGGCCGCGTCGAGCATCGCGCGGTCGCCGGTCTCCATGGCGACGTCGGTCATGCCGGCCAGCAGGTACAACTGCCGGACGGCGTGCCCGGTGACCTCCCGGGCCTCCCGTACGGGCACGTGGTCCTGGTAGTAGCGGGGGCCGAACCGGCCCTCCCCGAGGAGCCCGCGCCCGCGCAGGTCGAGGAAGCGCCGGGCCAGGTCCAGGTACGGCCGGTGGCCGGTGAGCCGGTACAGCTCGGCGAGCGCGGTCTCGATCTCCGGATGCCCGCACACCTCTTCGACGCCCCCCGGGCCGAACCGCTCCACGAGCAGGTCGGCGAAGCGGCGGGCGATCGACAGCAGGCCCGGGTGAGCGCCGACCCGGCCGCCGGCGACCGCGGCCTGGATCAGGTGTCCGGCGCAGTACAGCTCATGGCTCCAGTTCGGCCTGCGCCACCGCGCGTCCGGCTCGGCGATGGTGAAGTAGGAGTTGAGGTAGCCGTCGGGCTGCTGGGCACGGGCGAGCAGCGCGGCGGTGGTGTCGACGAACTCCTTCAGACGGGTGTCGCCGGGGGAGGTCCCCAGTTCCCACAGGGCCGCCTCCAGCGTCTTGTGGACGTCGGAATCGGCGAACCACATGCCGGTGAAGGGCTGGTCCCCCTCCCCCGCGGCGGCCTGAAGGTTGCCGATGTTGCCCTTGCTGTACAGGTTGTCCACGCAGTGCGGCAGGGTTTCCTCGGTGTTGCGCCGCCTCCAGCGGCCGAGCAGGCCGTCCGGGTGCAGAAGGGCCTGGTCCAGGCCGAGGGGCCGGAGCGCGGCGACGGCACCCGGCCCGGGGACGACCGGCCCGGCGGGGCCGCGGAGAGCGGACAAGGCCGGCTCCATCGCGCCGCCGACGGGGGCCGGCTTGTCTGACAGCTTCTGCTCGGTCATTCCGATCTTTCGTGTGGTGACGTGCCGGTCTCCGGGGCGACCGCGGACATCCTGGTTAGGAAAATCAGGAAAACGATTGCCGTCACGTTACCGACACGCTCCAGGAGGGTCAATAGCACGTTTCCTTCCCGTTACACGTCTCTCAGGGATGCGGCGGATGGCGTTATAAAGTGGACAGAGGCAACGGCCGTCGGCAAGCGGAGGAAACGTGGGGAAACTGGAGCGTCATGCCACGATCGCCGATGTCGCGGCGCTGGCCGGGGTGTCGGTGGGCACGGTCTCCAAGGCGCTCAACGGGCGCGGGTCGCTCCGCGAAGAGACCCGGACGCGGGTCCGGGAGGCGGCCCGGCAGCTCAGCTTCGAGGCGAACGCCGGCGCCCGCAGCCTGCACTCGGGCCGCACCTACACGGTGGGCATGGTCACGACGGACACGATCGGCCGGTTCAGCATCCCCGTCCTGATGGGTGCGGAGGACGCGCTGGGCGCCGGAGAGATGTCGATCTTCCTCTGCGACGGGCGGGGCGACCCGATCCGCGAGCAGTACTACATCAGGACCCTCCTCAGCCGGCGGGTCGACGGGATCATCGTGACCGGCCGGCGTACCGAGGCGCGGCCTCCCCTCGGCGTCGACCTCCCGGTGCCCATCGTGTACGCCTTCATCAGCTCGGCGGACCCCGGCGACTGCTCGGTGGTACCCGACGAGGTGGGCGGCGCACGCAAGGCGATCGACCATCTCCTCGCCATCGGACGCACCCGAATTGCGCACATCACCGGGCCCGAGCGTCACAACTCGGCCCGGGTGCGGGCCACCGCGGCGACGGAGCGGCTGGCCGAGGAGGGGCTGTCCCCGGCCACGCCGCCGCTCTTCGGCGGCTGGAGCGAGGTCTGGGGCCGCCAGGCCGTCGGCCTCCTGCTCGCCGGCCAGGCGGATTTCGACGCCGTCTTCTGCGGCAGCGACCAGATCGCCCGCGGAGTCTGCGACGCCCTGCGGTCCGCCGGCCGGCGTGTCCCCGAGGACGTCGCCCTCGTCGGCTTCGACAACTGGGACGTCATGACCGAGGGCGCTCAGCCACCGCTGACCAGCATCGACATGAACCTCGAAGGCCTCGGCCGCTCCGCCGCCGAAAAGCTCCTCGCCGCCATCAACGGCTCCCCCTCCCCCGGCCGCCACGCGATCCCATGCCACCTGGTGGTCCGCGAGTCCACCACGGTCCCGTTCCCGCCCACCTCGTCACCGCCGGCGGGCCGGCAACGGTGAGGGCCCCGCATCGGCGCGCAGCGCTGAACCGGCTTGGTCGCCACCAGGCCTATCGCCGGAACGTGCGCGGTGGCGCGCAGATCGGTACGGGGAACCAGGTCACCGTTGCCGATCTTGAGCAGGGTCGCGGCCGGCAACGCGGGCTGCCCGGTCTGCACGGAGACGCGACAGCCCCCCGGGTCCTCGCGATGTGGATCATGTCCCGGTAGGCAAGGACATCGTCCACATCAACGACGCCTCCAATTCGTGCTCAACCCATGCGCAGTGCGCGTTCCACGCAGGAACAGGACGCTCAGGAAACATTTTCGCGAAGGCCCTCGCGTCGCCGTTGACAACAAGTAGCCGACAACGCGTGAAACAATAAACGAAGAAAGGGTCGAGAGCGTCTATCTCACGCATGACCCGAAGAAATGACTGGGAGCCCTTGCCTCAGCTCGATCAGAAACGAGTCAATCCCCTGCCACGCACGCACAGCCAGCACCTCGTCCAAACCGAGGAACTGCTCAAGCCGTGTCAGATTCCCCTGCACGTCGAGGTTGGCCGTGAGTGGACACTCCGGATGCTCACCGCCCTGCCACGCCGCGATCACACCCCCGAACGAATGCCCGACGATCGCGGGCCGATGAAAACTTTCCTCCCGTCGAGAATGGCATGGACTACCTGATCTGAGGCCAAGGGGCACATCACTCACCTTGGTCGGCAGCGTAATCGTCTTCAGCACTATGGGCTCACCGAGCCGGCTGCCGCGATCGAGTCGCGCGCCGTGCGGTGGAGCTCCGAACATTCCGCGGAGGAGTACGCCGCAGCGTTCCTCGGGCTCGACCACTACCAGGCGGTTGCCGAAGGCGGTCCTCGGCCTACCTGGGCCTGCCCGAACTGCGACATGGAAGCCCTTGTACGGGAAGCCGTCGCGGCCGCGGACAGGGAGCAGCGGACGGGCTTCTGCTTCGGTTGCGGCGAGAGGTTCGACCGGCTCGACGAGTGCAGCCTGTGCGGCGAGCTCGTGACCGGCGAGGCGGGCATGCTGTGCGCCTCCTGCTGGGATTACAAGATCTCGCGCGATTGATCATCGTCCCGGTCGTCGCGACGGGATCTCGACCGGCGATCGTGCCTGCCGTGGGAAGTGAGTTGATCGTCCGCACCGCGGTGGACGGCCCTAGGATCGATTCATGAAGGCGCGGGATGCCGACCAGCTTGATGCGGGGTCCGTGCGACGATCACCTTCGATGTCCTTGGCCCCTGCCCGGCACCGATTCGGTCTCCCTCAGCGTCCACTACACGCAGGCGAGCTGCTCCGGCACCGCTGACCTGCCGTCGTCGATCTCGGCGACGTTGCCTACACCAGCCCCAAGTGTCCCGCCGACCCCTCGTGACACTGCTACGGCGGATCCTCGGTGACGACCGCCAGAGGTCGGCGGCTTAGGTCTTGATCTGCTTCCCAGCCAGGATTTTGAGCCAGGTCGTCATCTTGTCCATGACATCGAGAATGAATTCTCGTCCGTTCTCCCCGAAGGGCAGAATCAAGAGCGCCGGGCTCATCAGAAGGATGACGAGGATCACAGGAAAGATCAAGAGCGCACCGAGCGCGATGCGCTGCCAGGTAGCGTTGAAGACAATCATGACGGCCCTTGCTCAAGCACTATTGACAGGACACTCAGGAAAGTTCACCGAGTGCGAGTCGACTGCCCGGCGGACGAGTCGAGAGAGAACCTCTCGCTTAGGGCCACAGCACAGCTAGGCTGCCACTTCCCTTGTCAGAGGTGGACCAAAGGCAGGGTACACATGCCCTTGCACCGTCGAACCCAGTCTTGAGGCAGACCATTTTCCTTCTGCCTGATCGCCTGCGCCATCCCCATGCTCCCAATGTACCCCGTGCCGCAGTGTGAAACCCCGACGAGCCCTCAGCATTCTCGACCGGATCCACTACATCGATCGATCAACCAGGCAGCGGGATTCCTACAGGCGATTTGTCGCTGTAGGTGAAGTTGAGAGCGAGACGGCTCCCGGACCAGAGAATGCACGAGGGACGAGCACATCACCGCTGGTCCGTGAACCGCGAAGGTAGGGATTGATCATTCAGCCGTCGCCACAGATCGCCAATGGGTGCAGGGGTGTGAAATGACAACAGGTGGGTCCGTCCACTCAGTCGGAGTTCGTCCTGCGCGGTGTCAGAGTTCGAGGACGAGGCGTGAGGTGACGGCGCGGGAGACGCAGATGAACATGACGTCTCCTGCTTTGCGTTCTTCCTCGGTGAGCAGGGAGTCGCGGTGGTCGGGGGTGCCGGCCAGGACCGTGGTCTCGCAGGTGCCGCAGGTGCCTTCGCGGCAGGAGGAGAGGACGGCGACGCCGGCCTCTTCCACCACCTCCAGGATCGAGCGGTCCGGCGGCACGGTCAGGGTCGTGCCGGTCAGGGACAGTTCCACCTCGAAGGCGGAGGGTTGTGTGTCGGCGGGCTCGGGCTTGGGGACGAAGCGTTCGACTCGCAGGGTGCCTGGTGGCCAGGTGGCGCAGTGCTTCTCGGTGGCGGCCAGCAGGGGTTCGGGGCCGCAGCAGTAGATGAGTGTGTCGGGACGCGGGACGGCGAGGAGGGAGTCCAGGTCGAGCAGGCCGGTTTCGTCTTCGGGGCACAGCTGGACACGGGTGGGGTGTTCGCGGGTGAGCCGGTCGGCGAAGGCCATGGAGGGGCGGGTGCGGCCGCCGTAGACCAGGCGCCAGTCCGCGCCGCGGGTGGCGGCTTCGGTGACCATCGGGAGGATCGGGGTGATGCCGATGCCGCCGGCTACGAACAGGTAGCGGGGCGAGGCGACGAGGGGGAAGTGGTTGCGGGGGCCGCGGACCCTGATCGTGTCGCCCTCGGTGAGGCGGTCGTGCACGTGCTCGGAGCCGCCGCGGCCGGCTGCCTCGCGCAGCACCGCCACCTGGAAGACGTACTGATCGCCTGGGTCGCCGCACAGGGAGTACTGCCTGACCAGGCCGGGGGCGAGCAGCAGGTCGACGTGCGCGCCGGGGGTCCACGCGGGGAGCGGGCCACCGCCGGGACGTACGAGGCTCAGGAGCACGACACGCTCGGCGATCGGCGTTCTGCCCGCCACCTGCAGGTCGAACTCCGGTTCCTCGACGGGCATCGTCGGCTGTCCCTTTCCTGGACGGAGGCCGGCTGGGTGCGATGCCGGCATGTGTCAGACGAGTACGGCGGCGGGAGGTGGGGAGGCCGGGGCCGGGCGGGGGCGGTGGCCCTCGGGGTGGCCGAGCAGCCAGTCCCATAGGACCACCGGGTCCTCGAACTCCCTCTCCGCCCCGCAGAAGCAGACGGCGTGCAGCCGGTCGGTCCCCGGCACCCAGTGGACGCGGTGGACCGTACGGCCGGTCGGCGCACCTAGGTCGTCCGCGTTCATCGGACGGCGGCCTCGGACCGGGTGGAGCCGGCCGCGGCCATCCGGGCGAGGACGCGGCGGGCGGCCAGGCCACCGGTGTCGATGTTCACCGAGAGCTCCTGGTAGCGGTCCGGTTCGCGGGAGAGGATCTGCTCCAGGGTGTTGAGCGCGGTGACGTCCTGCAACACCACGGTGCGGTTGCTCTCCCGGAGGAAGTCGGACACCTTGTGGTCGTCGAGCGCGAAGTCGCGCGCCACGGCCCAGAAGTCGTAGGTGGTGTTCTCGGTCGACGGCGTGATCGCGTAGACCACCTCGACGTGGAAGGCGTGCGGGTCGGCGCCGTCGGGCGCGGGCGGGGGCGACCCGGCGGGGGCGACCCGGCTGTGCAGCAGGTACAGGCACGGCGGGTGGTACTCGATGTCCTGCCAGCGGGTGATCCGGCCCCTGATGCCGGTGGACTCGGCGTAGAACGGCGGGCAGGCCGCGTCGTCCATGTGCCTGCTGACGTAGACGACGCCCGCCTCCTCGTCGACCTCGGTGGTGATCGGGGTCTCGGCCACCTCCGGGGTACCGATGTATCCGCCGTGCAGGTAGGTCTCGTGGGACAGGTCGAGGAGGTTGTCCACGAGCAGGCCGTACCGCGCGTTGAGCGGTTCCATGCCGCACACCGTCGTGTAGCCGGGCGAGGCCAGCCACGGGGCCCGCGGCGGCAGTGTGCCGCCCGGCTCCCGGTCGCCGATCCACACCCAGACGAACGAGTCCTGCTCCACGACGGGATAGGTGCGCAGGCGGGCGGTGCGCGGGACACGCTTCTGCGCGGGCACGGCGACGCAGACCCCGTCGGGGCCGTAGGTGAAGCCGTGGTAGCCGCAGACCACCTTGTCGCCGACGAGGTGGCTGGGTGACTCGGACAGCGGGAACCGGCGGTGCACGCAGCGGTCCGCCATCGCCACGGCCCGCCCGTCCTCGGTTCGGTAGAGCAGTACAGGCTCGTCGAGAACGGTGCGGCCGAGCTGGCGCCTGCCCACCTCATGGCCGTAGGCGGCCACGTACCACTGGTCGCGTGCGAATTCGGTGATGATCACGGTCGCTCCTCGTGGTCGGGAACCGGGAATGATCCCCCGCCCGCGCAGGTGTCACCCCACGGACGTCGGCGCGGGCGTGGCGGCTGTGGACAGGTCGCCGCGGCTGGTCTCCCGCAGCGCGAGGACGCAGCCCACGGTCAGCAGGCAGACGGCGGCGATGACCACCGAGATCGTCGTGGTCTGCCCGCCACCGGTCGACTCGTCGATCTTGGCGAAGAGCAGCGGGGCCAGGCCGGCGCCGAGACCGGCGAGCTGGTAGCCGAGCGAAGCGCCGGTATAGCGGCTCCGGGTGGCGAACAGTTCGGAGTACAGCGCCGCGAGCGGACCGTACATCAACGGGTGGAGGACCGACTGGCCCAGCACCAGGGCCA
Organism: Sphaerisporangium aureirubrum; assembly: GCF_042658925.1. Classification (NCBI taxonomy): domain Bacteria; kingdom Bacillati; phylum Actinomycetota; class Actinomycetes; order Streptosporangiales; family Streptosporangiaceae; genus Sphaerisporangium; species Sphaerisporangium aureirubrum. The sequence goes on along the minus strand of NZ_JBHSRF010000003.1, from coordinate 91,849 downwards.
GGGTGAGCACGGCGGCGTTGCCACTGTCGACCATCGGGAAGAGGGCGAACGCGAACACCGCCATGAGCAGTGCGCCGGTCAGCACGACGGGGCGTCGTCCGACCCGGTCCGACAGCGCCGACCACGCGATGATGCCCACGACGGCGAGGGCGGACGAGAGTGTGAGCGCGTTCAGCACCGTCTGGCGGGGGAAGCCGGCTCGCACTCCGTACGCGATGAGGTAGGTGGTGAGCGTCCCCTGGGCCACGAAGGCGGACAGTCCCACGCCCACGCCGAGCAGCAGCGTCTTCGGGTGGTTGCGGAGCACGTCGATCAGCGGCGCCCTCCGGCGGGCCGTGTCATCCGCCGCGGCCTTCCTGGCGGCCTCGAAGAGAGGGCTCTCCTCGACCTTGAGCCGGACGAACAGGCCGATGCCGAGCAGGACGACGCTCAGGAGGAACGGCACCCGCCAGCCCCAGCTCAGGAACGCCTGCTCGCCGAGCAGGGCGGCGGTGCCGGTGAGCGCCCCGGTGGAGAGCACCATGCCGAAGGGGGCCCCGGCGTTGGTGAAGCTCCCCCAGAGGCCGCGGCGGCTGGTCGCGTGCTCGGTGGACATGGTCACGGCGGCGCCCCACTCGCCGCCGACCGCGACGCCCTGGAGAACGCGGAGCGCGACCAGCGCGACGGGAGCGAGGGCGCCGATCTGCGCGTACGTGGGGAGCAGACCGATGAGGAAACTGGCGACGCCCATCAGTGTCATGGTCACCACGAGCATGCGCTTGCGCCCGAGGCGGTCGCCGTAGTGGCCGAAGACGATGCCGCCGAGTGGTCTGGCGAGATAGCCCGTGGCGAAGGTGCCGAAGCTGGCCGCCGTCGCGGCGAGCGGGTCCAACGAGGAGAAGAAGATCTTGTTGAAGACCACCGCGGAGGCGGTGGCGTACAGCAGGAAGTCGTAGTACTCGATGACGCTGCCCAGGAAGCTGGAGGCCACCACGCGCCGGAGCCTGCGCGGGTCGGGGGGTGCGCTTGACAGGTTCGGCATCACCAGGCTCCTCATTCGGGGAGCGAGTGTGCACCGCTCCGTTGTGGGCGAGGTTAGGCAGATTTAATGCGGCGGTCAATGCTGTGCACGACGTCCGGATCGCAGGCCGATGAGCAGGAGCAAGGCGCGTCAAGGACTCGCCGAGCCCGTACACCGTGAGCGTCACGGCCGTGCCGTATTTCCGGCTCGGGCACTCCGGACGTCTCGGGCTCGGCGCGGATCCCCGTCCGCCACGACTCGGCTGTCGCGGGCACTCTCCGAACATAAGGCATATCTCTGACGACGGTCAAAGAGTTGCATAACGTGGCTGACGGTCTACCCTTTCAGCTGTGAACTCCGGTGACGGGGACGACCACCGGGTGCCGCCGGCGCGCCCGCAGTCCCTCATGTTCAGCTTCCTCGGCGTCTACGTGCTGGACCGCGGCACCGCCGTCTACTCGGGGAGCGTCATCGACGTGTTCGCCCGCCTCGGCGTCTCCGAGGAGGCCGTACGATCGACGCTCGCCCGCATGGCGAAGCGGAATCTGCTGGTCCGGCACCGGCGAGGACGGAAGGTCTATTTCGGCCTCACGCCGCACGCGGTGAACGTGCTCGAAGACGGGCGCCGGCGGGTGTGGGAGACCGGCGCGGTGAACCGCGGCTGGGACGGCACCTGGACGCTCGTCGGATTCTCGCTACCCGACAGCAGGCGCAGCACGCGGCACGACCTGCGCTCCCGCCTCATCTGGGCGGGCTTCGGCCTGCTGCAGAGCGGCCTGTGGATCGCGCCGGGCGCGATGGACGTGACCGGCGTCCTCGACTCGCTGGATCTCGGCGACCACGTGACCGTGCTGACCGCCAAGGCGTTCAAGCCGAGCGAGACGGCCGACCTCGTCCGCAAGGCGTTCGACATCGAGCAGATCGCGCGGCGCTACCGCGCGTTCCTCGCCCAGTGGGACACACCCCGGCCGCTTCCCTCCGCGCCCGACGACCTGGCGCGCCAATTGCTGCTGCACACCGACTGGCTGCAACTGGTCCGCCAGGACCCCCACCTGCCGGCCGAGCACCTACCGCAGGATTGGCCGGCGATCCGAGCCGAACAGGTCTTCCACTCACTCGCCGAGGAGTACGGGCCACGGGCCGCCGAACTGGCCGGCCGCGTGCTGGACACCCTGCCGCCGCGGCCGTGACGGTCCCCGGAACAACGCGGCCGGCTCCGGCGCCATGGAGGGGGGTGAAAGTTTCGCCGATCCACGAAACCGGTCACTGCCGTGGCGGGGAAGTCACTGCCATTCCTGCCGCGTCACATTGTTCGTGACCGGCCCGTCGGCCGAGGTCGAGACGCCGCCCCCTTTTTGGGACGACATGAATTCGCCAACCGTCCCGCCTCCTGCGGCGAAGGCGGAACGGTACAGCGGATAAGGCCTGTCCCGCCTTCATCCACGGTGTGCGATCCTCCGTCGTGACAGCGCCTCTCCCACGGCGTCTCGGGCGCGTGGCGCGCCTGGAAAGGTCACCGGCACGAAGGGGACGGGTACTACGTGAAACTTCGTCAAGGAATGCGTGCTCTGGCACTGGCCGCGGTGGCGACCCTGGCGCTGGGCGGGATCACCACCCAGCCGGCGAGCGCGTCCAGCGCGAAAGCCGCAGCGCTCAGTTGCCCCATCAGGATCACCGACCCGGCCACGGTGGGCGGTTCCTACGTCTATTCGCTGGTCGAGGTCAACTGCAACCAGCGTGTCAGCTACATCGGAGGGTACCTTTCCCTGTACCGCGACGGGGTGTACCTGGGCTACGCCGAGACCTATCTGTACAACACGGCGTACGCCTACAAGATCAACATGGTGGCCTGCGTGCCCGGCAACTACCACGTCATGGGGTACGGGTTCGCCAACCTCGACGGTGGAGCACCCGACTTCTCCCTGCGCGTCGCCAGCACGCCGGCTTACATCTCCTGCACCTGAGCCGTCCGCGGAACATCTGGTCGCGCCAGGCCGGTGGTGCCAAGCGGCTTCAGGCCCGCTCCGGGTACGTCATCCGCCCGCGGCGTCCTCGGCCTCCCAGCGCAGCAGGTCGCCCGGCTGGCACTTGAGTACCTCGCAGAGGGCGGCGAGCGTCGCGAAGCGCACCGCCTTGGCGCGGCCGTTCTTGAGTACCGCCAGGTTGGCGGGGGTGATGCCTACGCGGTCCGCGAGGTTGCCCACGGACATTTTCCGCTTGGCCAGCATCACGTCGATGTCCACGACGATGGGCATCAGATCACCTCGTCCAACTCGGCCTGCATCCGCGCCGCTTCGACGTCGCGCGCGACGGCCTGGGCGAGCAGCATCCGCAGCACGAGCACGATGAGCGCGACCCCCAGGATGGCCAGGCCGATCCCGGCCATGATGACGGTGACGCCCGGGTCCTCCTGCTGGCCCGGCGCATTGATGGCCGTGACCGCGAACCACAGGAGGGCGGCCGCCACGATCGCACCGATGACGGGGTCCACGTACCGGAAGGCGGCGCGGGAGAACACGGTTCCGCGTCGCACCATCGTCACCAGCCGCCATACGCAGACCAGGGCGACCTGGACCGACACCATGCCCAGAATCGCGATCACGCGCAACGGAGTCAGCGGGAGCGACCCGTCCTCCGGGTCGGTGAACAACGCCCACACCATCCCTGCCTGTATCAACACGGTGCCGACGAGCACCACCGCGAGCACGGCGCGCAGCGCACGTACTGCCAGCTGTCCCATGACCCATCCTTTCCATCGAGTTGCGATGAGAACCTATCGAATGTCGATAAGTGAAGCAAGGGCGGGATGAAGCCGGCCATCCACGTTTCGATCAACAGCGAGACAATGACCACGACCGTCAGGCCAGTGCCCTCACCTCCGGAGAGAGGTAGTCGATGCGTCTGCACCCAGGCGAGACCGAGGCCGTCGGCTGGCGGGTGGTGGCCCTGCTCGACGTCGTCCGGCAGCTGCGTGACGCGTCACCCGACGTCACCGGGCGTCCGCGGGTGATCGCGATCGACGGACGGGGTGGCGCCGGCAAGACGACCCTGGCCGAGCGGCTGCGCGAGGCGGTGCCCGACTCCGCCGTCGTGCACACCGACGACGTCGCCTGGAACCACGCTTACTTCGACTGGGGTGCCGTGCTCGCCGAGAACATCCTGCATCCCCTGCGCCGGGGTGAGGCGGTGGACTTCCGCCCGGATGCCTGGATCGCCCACGACCGGCCCGGGTCGATCACCATCCCCGCCGGTGCCGACTTCATCTGGGTCGAGGGCACCGGCACCATCCGCGGAGAGCTTGCCCCGTTGCTGGACGCCTCGGTGTGGATGCAGGGTGACCTCGATGAGCAAGAGCGTTCGCTGGTCGCCCGCGACGGTGACTCCCCCGAGCAGCTGGAGCACGTGGCGAAGTGGCTGCTGGAGGAGCTGCCGTTCTTGTCGCGAGAACAGCCGTGGGCCCGAGCCACCATGATCGTCGCCGGCACTCCGCGGATCGACCACGACCCGGACACCGAGTTGGTCGTCGCCCCGCCGACGAGTCCTCAGGTGGGCCGGCCCACCCGCGACGCGCCGCCGTAGGTCTATCGGGCTGCTCACCCGGGGGCCACTCCTGCGCTCGGCGGCGTCACCGGGTCGCGGGCGTGTCGCTCAGTGCGGTGAGGCGGTCGACGCGACGGGCGATCTCCGGGTGAGTGGACCACCAGGCCAAGCGGACGGGCTTGGCTGCCACCAGGCCTATCGCGGGGACGCGTGCGGTGGCGCGCAGGTCGGTGCGGGGAACCATGTCGCTGTTGCCGATCTTGAGCAGGGTGGCGGCCAGCAACGCGGGCTGCCTGGTCTGCACGGCCGCATCATGGTCGGCGGCCAGTTCCCGGTAGCGGCCCAGGGCCCGCAGCGGCAGCTGCGCCAGCAGTCCGCACAGCCCGAGCACGATGATCAGCGGATAGGTCCCCGCCACCATGAACGCGATCGGAAGGTCCCGGATCTGCCGGAAGAAGGGAACAGGCTTGGAGTTCCTCCGCACGAAATCGCGGGCGACCCTCGCGCTCCAGGACATGGCGATGGCGAGCGAACTGGCCAGCGTCATGACCGCCACGTCTCGGTGGCGGATGTGCGCGACCTCGTGCGCCAGGGCCGCGCCGAGCTCATCCGGCTCCAGGATCTCCAGCAGCCCCCGGGTCACCACGATGGTGGTGTGCCGTTTGGAGCGACCCAGGGTGAAAGCGTTGGGGACAGGGTCCGGGCTGACGGCCACCCGCGGCTTGGCCACGTCGTTCAGCGCGCACAGCCGGTCCAGCGCGCCGTGCAGTTCCGGCTCCTCGTCAGCGGTCACGATCTGAGCCCCGGTCGTCGCACGTGCGAGCCGCTCGGTCGCGCACCACTGCAGCAGAACCGCCAGCACCACGCCCGTCACCACGACGGGCCAGCTGAAGCCGGCCAGCAGCGCCGCCCCGACCACGACCGCGTACATCAGCATCAGCAGCGCCATCACCGCGATCATGCGAGGAAGCAGACCCGGCATCGTCTGTCTGGTCATGGGCTTCTTCCCGACCCCACGCCGATCCAAATGAGATTCCCGCCCTCAGGAAACCTCTCATGGCTGGATTCCTCAAGTACTCGTCGGCGCACATTCCCGTGAGCGAATACGAGGGGGCCGTGCCTGCCGCGGGGAGGCGGCATGGTCGTCCACGCCGCGGCGGGCGGCCTAGGATCGATCCATGACGGCGCGGGATGCCAATCAGCCTGATCCAGGGCCCCTGAACCCCGAGGTGACGGGCGCGTCAGTTCGGTTCGGCCAGGGAGACACGGACGTCATCGAGTCGGGGACCGACTGGCCACCTCGTCCGCCGCAGAGGGTCATGGCCGTTCTCGCGCTGGTCCTCATCGTCGTGGCCGCCATGGCGGGCTATCTGGTCGGCAGCCGGCACGCCGCTGCCACCGCGACGCCGGGTACGCCCTCATCGTCACTCACCCCGGCCGTAACCGAGCCGATAGCCTGGACCAGCAAACGATGCTCGGTCCAGCTGAAAGATCGATTGCAACTCGGCATAGAGATCGTCAACCAGTCGACGACCGACGTGACCCTGCGCCAGGCGCGGCCGGTCCTCCCGCTCCACGGCCTCAACGCGACGACCACGACGTGGGGCGGTTGCGGCCAACTGTCCCCCACGGCCGCCGGCGCCGACTATCCCCTGCCCGCGGGCGCCACGACCTGGTTGACGATCACCTTCGATGTCCTCGTCCCCTGCCCGGCACCGATTCCGGTCATGTTCACCGTCAACTACACGCAGTCGAGCCACTCCGGCACCGCTGACCTGCCAGGCTTCTCCGATCTCGGCGACGTTCCCTACACCAGCGCCAAGTGCCCCGATTCCCCGTAACTCGCAGTGGCATTGATGACTGATCGGTCGTAGGCGACACATACTTGGGTGGTCGCCGCGGTCGGTGGTAATGGCCGGGACTTACATGACGATGAGGATGCCGAGGCACTGGGGAAACAATGGGCAAGAACATCGTTCTTTGCCTGGACGGCACCGGTAACGAGGTCAAGGCCAGGGAAGCGACGAACGTCTTCAAGATTGTCGAGCTTCTCGACCTCCGGGACCCGGAGAAGCAGGTCGTCTACTACGATCCCGGCGTCGGCACGTTCACCTCGCCGCGTGCGTGGACCGCGGTGGCGCGCGGCCTTTCGCGGCTGGGCGGGCTCGCGCTCGGCCATGGCCTCCGGCAGAACCTCGGGGAGGCCTATACTTACCTGATGAACGCCTGGCGGCCGGGAGACAAGGTCTTCGTGTTCGGCTTCAGCCGCGGGGCGTACACCGCGCGAGCGTTGTGCGGGATGCTGTATCGAGTCGGCCTGCTCCGCCCCGGTAGCGAGAACCTCGTCCCGTACGCGTTGCGCGTGTACGCCCGGCGCCCAGGAAAGGACTCGGACCTCAGCCTGCCGGAGGGCTGGGATCGGCTTGACCGGTTCGCCGAGGCACTGTCCGTCCGGCCGAGACCTGATTCCCTCGCCTTCCCGATCGACTACCTCGGCGTTTTCGACACCGTGAAGGCCACCCGTTTCCTCGGCAGGGACATTCGCTGGCCCTACACCAACAAACTGCTCAACGTCCGCGTCGTACGGCACGCGGTGTCGATCGACGAGAAGCGCCGGCCGTACGAGGAATGCTTGATATCCGTTCCCGAACCGGGTAAATCACCGCAGGTCACCGAGACATGGTTCGCCGGCGTGCATTCGGACGTCGGCGGCGGGTTCGAGGACCACCCCGAACTCGGCAAGGTGGCCATGCGCTGGATGGTGGAGGGCGCGACGGCCGAGGGGCTGCTCGTTCGAGAGCAGCGGGTGAGGAGTCGCTACACCCTGGCGGAGTCAGATGCGTCCGGAGCCATCCACAGAGCGGGGTGGATATGGGCACTCGCGCGCTACCGCCGTCGCCCGATTCCGCCCGGCGCCCGTGTGCACGCGAGCGTCCGGACCAGGATCTCGGCATTCCCGGAGTACGGCCGGGATCTTCCGAACAACGTGATCTGGGACGAGGAGGCCTGGCCATCCACGCCCGCACCGTCCTGAGGCTGAGGTGCGGGTGACGGCGTCGCATGCGCAGCCGATCGATCGCGTCAGTGCACTCTGTCGGTATCCCTTGAGGTCTGTGACATCAGTGCGATCAGCAGGTCGTCCAGGGAGCGGATCACTGTGATTCCGGCCGGGGGTGTGGTGCCGGTGGCCGCCCGGTCGAGCCAATATGAGTGAAGGCCCGCTTCGTGAGCGCCGAGGGCGTCGGTTTCGTATTTGTCGCCGACGTATGCGACCTGGTGTGGCGGCAGGCCGAGGATTGTGCATCCAGCCAGGAAGATGCTGGCGTTCGGCTTGGGGGCGCCGTGCTCGTTGGAGCAGACGATCGCGTCGCCGAAGTGGTCGAGGAGGCCGATCACGCGTAGTTTGCGTTGCTGGTGGGCCAGCGACGAGTTGGAGACGATGCCGAGGCGGAATGCTGGCGCCAGTTTCCTGAGCACGGGGTCGGCGTCGGGGAAGGCGGCCCATGCGGCGTTTTGGAGTTGCCCGTATTTCGCGAACCAGACGCGCGCCTCGTGGTCGGAGATGTCATTGCCCGGAAGGCGCCCGACGTGTGACAGGAACCGTCTGGTCCGTGAGAGTTGCTGCCCGGTGAATGTCAGCTCACCGGCCAGGAACCGCGCGTACTCCTCTTCCATGAATCTCCGCCAGATCGCCACCGCGTCGGCCGGCGTCGGGAAGAACTCCAACAATCCTTCGGCTGCCAGGTGCTCGAGCACACCGACCTCTTCCGAGGTCGAGTAGTCGAAAATCGTGTCGTCGACATCGAACAACACCCCGCGGATCGTCATCCGTCCACCATGCCAGCACCGAGGAGAACCCGCAGCCCCCGGGGGTCGCGATGGTGGACACGGACCTTGATTCTCGGCCATCCTCCGATGAGTTCGCGGCCGGAGGCCGGTCTATGTTCGTGCCGGGCACACACGCCGGGACATGAGGAGGAGGACACCGTGGGCATGATTCACGTCGACTTGTTCGCGACGCTCGATCTGGTCGCCCAGGCGCCGGGGGATCCCGAGGAGGACCCTGACGGCTTTCCGTTCGGGGGGTGGCAGGCGCCCTTGTTCGACGAGACGGTCGGACAGCACGTCGGTGCCGGGATGGAGGGCATGGACGCTCTGCTCCTGGGCCGCAAGACCTATGACATCTTCGCCGCGTTCTGGCCGGGCCAGGTCGACGGCGTCGACGGCGGGATCGCCACACTGTTCAACGGCATCCCGAAGTACGTCGCCTCGCGGGGCAACCCGGATCTGGACTGGGCCGGCTCGACGCTGCTGGGACCCGACCTGGTGAGCGCCGTGCGCGAGCTGCGTGACAAGCATGAGCACGTCCACGTGATCGGAAGCCTGAACCTGGTGCAGACCCTCCTGCGCGAGCGCCTCTTCGACCGGCTCGACCTGTGGCTGTTCCCCATCGTGCTCGGCGTCGGCAAGAAGGTGTTCGACGGCGGTGCGGTGCCTGCCAACCTGGAGCTCCTCGAGCCGCCCGTCACCTCGTCCACAGGCGCCGTGCTCCTGCGTTACGGCCTCGCCGCGGGGACTCCGACCGCCGGGGACATGCGGCGCGCGGACCGCGGCCTCGATCCGAGCTGAAATTCCGAAAGCCACTCTCACCGACCGCTGGGGCCGGGCCCGATCCAGCCTCCCGCGCCCACGTAAGCCTCGTTGCCCTCGCTCCCCGTAGGTGCGTGTCATGAAGCGCGTGCGGTCTTCATAAGCGGGACTCGGGTGGGAAGCCCGTCCATCGCAGTTCGTGAGGTAGGTGCTCCATGTCGTTGTAGAAGAGCACGGAGGTGGGACGACCAGGGGTGTAGCGGATGGCGGTCAGGGCGGCGTTGCAGTGGTTGAGGCCAAGCCAGCGCCATCGGGGAGCGTCCAGTGCCGCACGGACGAGCCATCCGATCAAGAAACTGTGGGTGACGATCAGCTCATGGCGGGTCTCGTCACCGTCTGCCGGGCCGGAGAAACGTGCTAGAGCCTCCTGCGCGAGCGCAGGGCCGCGACGGCGTTCCTCCGGCGTGGACTCGCCCAGGAAGCGAAGCAGGAAGTCGGCGGAATCCGGTGGCAGTTCCTGCCTGTCGGGAAAGTGCGGGACGTAGTCGCCGGCGGCTTCCGCGACGTGCAGGGGAACGCCGTCCAGATGCCGGGCGATCAACTGCGCGGTCTGCGTCGCCCGGGGCAGCGGGCCGTGGTGGATCATCGAGAGAGGGACGCCTCGCAGCCTCTTTCCGAGGAGGTCCGCCTGACGGCGGCCGTTCTCCGTCAGGCGGCTCTCGTCCGGCGAGGCCTCCCCGTGGCGGGCAAGGTACAGATAACGGGTGGCCAATCAGCCCTCCTGGCAGGTGCGGCCTTGGATAGTACCGCTCGACGAGGGGCGCCTTCGGGAGACGTACGGTCAGCGGTTCGTCCTCGACGGCGATCCGTCCCGAGCCGGCGTGGAGGTCCGGTGTGCCGCCTGCGGCCGTGAGTTGTACGGTGCGGTGGAGGAGGGCGGACGCATATGGCAGACGAGCAGATCACGACAATCGGCAGGTGTTACCTGTGCAAGCGGACCTTCGGCTTCACTCCTGCGAGTGTCATGACGGTCATGATGGACCCCGAGACCAATCTTCCGCTCGGCATGACGGTGTCGGGTGTCTTCCGTGAGCCGACACCGGAAGCCGCCGCCAGATCGGTCAAGGAATACGTCTGTCCTGACTGTGTGACCAGGGCGAAGCAGCTCAAGGAATTCATGGACCAGCCCGTTCCCCCTTTCGGCACCTGGCACAGGGGAAACCCTTGATCGTGCGACGCGGGCCTGGGGCGGCTCGATCAGCCTGAACGTCGTGGCCGGTGCGGCCGGGTGGGGCCTGGTGCCTTGGGGACCCGATGCCGGGCTGCGGTGACGGCCCGCTTCGGGGATGCGCTGTAGGCGGTCGCGGTCTCGGGGGAGCGGCAATCCGTTGAGCAACAACCGGTTCGCAGGAAAGCTCGTTCTGAGGGCTCGCCGAGGTCCAGTTCGAGGTCGACGTAGCTCGGGAGTGCGTCGAAGCGGCTCGCGAAGGCTTGAGGCCCACGGGGCACTCCTAGAGGGTGGCAGCGGTCAGGGGCGGATCGGAGCCGGTCGGCGGCTCGCCGGGATCGATCTCCAGGACAGGAGTGGCGAGCCGGAGCGTGACGTGGCCGCGGGTCGCCCCACCTGGACGGAGCCGGGATCAAGACCATGCGCGATCGGGGAAGTCGATAGAGCGCCTTTGTCGCCCGCTGAGAACCTGCCGACCGGCTCCCCCGGCTCGCCTGCGGTCCTGTTCACGATCGAACGGAGGCTCATGCACGAGACATGACGCTTGGCGGCTCGTGATGAGGATGCGTCATTGCTGGCAGCGGCCGAAGTCGACCACGTAGGTGCCTCCGCCGGTGCCCCCTGCGCCGGCCGGGTTCGCCGTGCCGGCCGCGACGCCGATGCCGAGATCCTTCAGCGTCGAGCTCAGGACGATCTGGCGGTGGCCGTAGGTGCTGACGTGCACCCACCAGTGGACGGCGGCCCTCGGGGTGCCCGAGCCGCCCCAGCCGGTGTACGTGGTCTCGGCGTAGGCCCACGAGACGGGGTTCGGGCAGTAGCCCGCGCCCGTGATGCGGCTGAACGGGGTCGAACCGGTCTGCGGATTGGTGTGCGAGTTCGCCCCCGGGGTCCACCACTTCAGGCTCGCGGCGGCGGTGGCGTGGGAAGCCGCTGCGGCGTCCAATGTGGTCTTGCGCGTGAGTGCGGGAAGCCCGACCGCGGCGCGCTCGGCGTCGATGAGGCAGTGCACGGCATTGCGCATCATGGCGATGTTGCTGCTCTGCGGAGCCGTGTCGTAGTAGGCCGCCGCGGCAGCGCATCCGGGTGCGCTACCGGTGGACGCGGTCGCCGCGGCTCCGAGGACAGGGAAACCTAAGGTGAGGACGCCGGCGAGCGCGGCGACCTCCAGAAGGCGATTGGTGCGCTTCACAGTGATCTCCTTGAGTGAGAATGACACCGTCCGGTGCGGACAGTGGTTGTGAGAGGCCCCTTTTTCGCCGGTCCTACAGTGATACGGCGCCTCCCGGCCGCGGGCATGAGTAACCTCGTACTCATCTGTGCGCGGGGGCGTCGAGCCGGTCTAGGCGTCACCGGCGTGCTGGTGGTCGGTGAGGACTTCCTGGATCACGTGGCGGGCGTTCGCGGCGAATGCCGGGTTTGTTGCTTTGTAGTACGGGAGGGCTATCAGGGCTATGGAGAGGGCTCGGCCGCGGGCGCGGGACCAGGTCGCGTCGTCGGCCTTCACCGCTTCGCGGAAATCCTCGCGGACGGTGGCGGGCAGGAGGTTCCAGGCGATCATCAGGTCGGCGGCGGGGTCGCCTCGCCCCGCGGTGGAGAAGTCGATCACGGCGGTCAGGCGGCCGTCGGTGACGAGGAGGTTGCCGGGCATCAGGTCGGCGTGGGTCCAGACAGGTGGGGACGTCCAGCCGGGGGCGTTCAGGGCCGCCTCCCAGGCGGCGGTGGCGGCCATGGGGTCGATCGAAGCGCCTAGGTCGTGGATGGCGGTGCGGGTCTGGAGGTCGAGCTTTTCCAGGGGGCCGCCTCGGTAGGCGGGTGGGGCGCCGGGGAGGTCTATCCGGCGGAAGGCGGTGATGAAGGCGGCCAGGTCTTCTGCCAGGAGGGCGGGCCTCGTCAGGTGGCCCGGGGCGGGGTTCTCGCCGTCCAGCCAGCGGTGGACGGACCAGGGCAGCGGGTAGTCCTCGGCGGGCTCTCCCGCGGCCAAGGGGACGGGGATGGGGAACGGGAGGAGGGGGGCCAGCTTCGGGAGCCAGTGCAGATCCTTGGCTATCTGGGTCGTCGAGCCGGGTCTGCGGGGGAGGCGGACGGACATGTCGGCGCCGAGCCTGTAGATGGCGTTGTCGGTGCCGGAGGAGTCGAACGGCTCGACGGGGAGGTCCGACCACTGGGGGAACTGCGCGGCGATCAGCCGGCGGACCAGGGGGACGTCGTGGTCTGTCTCATCGGCATGCATCTTGCCGGCACGCATGGAGCACCTTCTCGAGCTGGACGATCGCCGAACGGCACAGATGAGCGGGGAGGCGGCTCCCCCTGTGGCGGACGATTATCCGACCGGTCCGAGCACGCGGGTGTCAACTCGGTGGGTCGTCTTGTGCCGGGAGGGTGATGGTGACGGTCAGGCCGCCGGCCGGTAGAGGGGATGCCTCGACACTGCCTTGGTGGGCGTGCACGATCGATCTGACGATGGCCAGGCCGAGGCCGGTTGATTTCGAGCTCGCGGTGCGGGGGGACGCCAGCCGCTGGAACGGCTCGAACAACCGGCCGACCTCCGCCGGGGGGATGGGGTCGCCGCTGTTGCTCACCGTGAGGAAGGCCGTTCCGGGGCTCCGGCCGGTGGTCACCTCGATCCAGCCGCCGGGGTGGTTGTGACGGATCGCGTTGTCGACCAGGTTGCCGGCCAGGCGGTCCAGCAGGGCCGGGTCGCCGCGTACGGGGGCGGGGCGCAGGTCGGTGGTGACGGTGAGGGCGGCCTGTTCGGCTTCGTCGTCCGCTTCCGCCAGCGCCACAGCCGCGGACACCGCCAGGTCGTGGGGCTCTTCGGGCAGGACGTCGCGGTCGCTGCGGGCCAGGGCCAGCAGGCCGTCCAGGAGGCGTTCGGCGCGGCCGGTGGCGGTCAGGACGCGGTGGGCCATGGCCGTCCACTGGGCGGGGGTGCTCTGGCGTTTGGCCAGCATGACCTCGGCGCCGGTGCGGACGATCGCCAGTGGGGTGCGTAGTTCGTGGGAGGCGTCGGCGACGAATCCGCGCTGGCTGTTGAAGGAGGTCTCCAGTCTGGCCACCATCTCGTCGAAGGTGTCGGCCAGCTCCTTGAGCTCGTCGCGGGGCCCGGTGAGCGCGATGCGCTCGTGCAGCCGGTCCTGGGAGATCCGTCTTGTCGCGGCGGTGAGCGTCCGCAGGGGGCGGAGCATGCGGCCGGCGACGATCCAGGAGACACCGAGGCCCAGTACGGCCGTGGCCGCCAGGCCGATCGCCGAGGTGCCGGCGGTGTTCAGCAGCGTGCCGGAGCGCAGCCGGGCGATCTCGGCCTGCTTGATCTCGTAGGCCCTGAACTTCTCCGCGTCCTCGGGGGACAGCGGGGCGGTCTGGGCCGTCATCTTGGCCTCGGACGGGCCGTCCAGGTCGTTGTAGAGGCTGTGGTAGAGCAGCGCGTAGTTGAGCGCGAGGAGCGCCGCGCAGGTGGCCACGAGCACGACCGCGTACACCAGGGTCAGCCGCAGCCGGATCGACGGGGCCGGCCTCACAGCCGGTACCCCGCCCCGACGAGGGTCTCGATCAGGGGTGGGTCGCCCAGCTTGCGGCGCAGGCGGGCGATGGTGACCCGCACGGTGGCGGTGAACGGGTCCGCGTGCTCGTCCCACGCCCGTTCCAGCAGGTCCTCGGCGCTGACCACGGCGCCGTCGGCGGCCATCAGGATCTCCAGCACGGCCAGTTCCTTCGTGGTCAGCGGGATGATCCGGCCGCCGCGGGTGACGGTTCGCCGCGCGGTGTCGAAGGTCAGGCCGGCGCGCAGCAGGACCCGCGGGGCGTCGCCGGCCCGCCGGGCGAGCGCGCGTATCCGCAGCACGAGCTCGTCGAAGACGAACGGCTTGGGCAGGTAGTCGTCGGCGCCGAGGATCAGGCCGGCGACGCGGTCCGCCGCCTCTCCGGCGGCGGTGAGCATGAGGATCCGGGCGTGGGTGCCGCCCGCGGCCAGCGCGGTGCACACCTGGTCGCCGTGCAGCAGCGGCAGGTCGCGGTCGAGCACGACCACGTCGTACCGGTTCGCACCGGCCTTGTGCAGGCCGTCGAGCCCGTCGGCCGCGAGGTCGACGGCCATGCCCTGGTCCCGCAGCCCGTCGGCGACCTGTTCGGCCAGCAGTACCTCGTCCTCGATCAGCAGCACTCGCACCCGCGTCTCCTCCTTGCCTCCGGCAAGTGTCCGCGATGGGGGGTAACAGCGCTGTTACGCGTGCTGTGACGGTGTCGTTGCGGCCTTCCTGGTCCGCTGGGCCGGACAAGGAAGGGAATGCCGATGAAGAAGAGTCTGATCGCCGTCTGCCTGGTGCCGCTCCTGCTGGGCACGGCGGCCGCCTGCTCGAAGCCGGACGACGGCAGGGGCGTGGCCTCGGTGGACGAGCCCGCCGCGCCGGGCGCGTCACCGAGCCCCGGCCGGATGGAACAGCTGCTCAGGTACGCGCGGTGCGTGCGGGAGCACGGCGTGCCGATGCAGGACCCGCGGGCCGACGGCGACGGCGTCAGGGAAGGGCAGATCGAGGAGGGATTCGACAAGGACAAGGCGGACACGGCGCAGGAGGCGTGCAAGCAGTTCCGTCCCCCTCAGGAGAGCGGCTCCGACGTGACGCTGAAGCAGGAGCTGTCGCGGCAGCTCGCGCGGTGCATGCGGGAGCGCGGGGTGGAGCAGTACCCCGACCCGGACCCCGACGGCCGCACCCGGGTCGACTCGTCGGTCGGGGAGGATCCGCAGTTCGGCGAGGCGAAGAGATTCTGCGAGGCGCGGGCCGACTCGTCGTTCGCGTCGCGGCGGCCGACCCCGTGAACGACACCACGGCGACCCGGCCCGTACCCGGCCGGCGGCGGCGCGGGCGGGCCGTCGCGGTGGCCGGTGCGGTCGTGCTCGCGGCCGGGGCGGCGACCGCGGCGGCGGTCGGGTTCGGCGGGAGGGGCACGAGTGCGCCGGACGTGCCGGACCTGCCGCCGGCCACCGCGCGGGTCGTCCGGCAGACGATGCTGGACACCGACGAGGAGCCGGGCGAGCTGGGCTACGGCGCCGCGACCACGCTGGCCGGACGGGTCGCGGGCGTCGTCACCAGGGTGCCGCCGGCCGGCCGGGTCGTCCGCCGGGGCAAGCCGATCTACCGGGTCGACAACGCGCCGATCGTGCTGATGTACGGCCCCGTCGCCGCGTACCGGACGCTCGCCCCGGGCGTCGTCGGCGCGGACGTGCGGCAGTTCGAGAGGAACCTGAAGGCCCTCGGGTACGGCGGTTTCACGGTGGACCGCGTGTACACCGCGATGACCACGACCGCGGTTCGGCGTTGGCAGAGAAAGACGGGTCTCCCGCAGACGGGCCAGGTCGAGCTGGGCCGGGTGCTGTTCGCCCCGGGCCCGATCCGGGTCGGCGCCGTCACCGCCGGGGTGAACCAGAACACCGGCGGCGGGCAGCAGGTACTGCGGTACACCGGCACCGGCCGCCAGGTGACGGTCCGGCTGGAGGTGTCCAAGCAGCGGCTGGCCCGCAAGGGGGTCAAGGTGCGGGTCCGGCTGCCGGAGGGCACGACGGTGGCCGGACGGGTGAAGCAGGTCTACACCGTGGTCCAGCAGGCGACCGAGTCCGGCGGCGAGCCCGAGACCAGGATCGAGGCCGTCGTCTCGCTGGGCGACCCCGGCGCGGCGGCCGGGATCGAGGCGGCCGTGGTCACCGTGGTCTTCACGGCGGCCAGACGCCGGGACGTGCTCACCGTGCCGGTCGCGGCGCTGGTGGCGCTGGCCGAGGGCGGCTACGGCGTCGAGGTCGTCGAGGGAACCGCCGCGCGCCATCTCAGGGTGGAGACCGGCCTGTTCGCGAAGGGCCGGGTCGAGATCACCGGCGCGGGACTCCGGGAGGGCATGACCGTGGGGATGCCGCGATGATCGGGCTGACCGGCGTGACGAAGGTGTACCCGGGCGGCGTCCGCGCGCTCGACGGCGTCAGCCTGAGCATCGGCGCCGGTGAGCTGGTGGCGGTGGTGGGCCCGTCCGGTTCGGGCAAGTCCACCATGCTGCACATGCTGGGCACGCTCGACCTGCCCACGTCCGGCCGGGTGACGATCGACGGCCACGACGTGTCGCGGTTGTCGGACCGGCAGCTGTCGGCCCTGCGGGCGCGCCGGATCGGCTTCGTCTTCCAGCGGTTCCACCTGGCCGCCGGGGTTCCGGCGCTGGACGACGTGGCCGACGGCCTGCTCTACGCGGGCGTGCCGTTCAAGGAGCGCAGGCGCCGGGCGGCGGCGGCGCTGGCGCGGGTCGGGCTCGGGCACCGGCTCGGGCACGAGCCGCACGAGCTGTCCGGTGGCGAGCGGCAACGGGTCGCGATCGCCCGGGCGGTGGCCGGCGAACCGGCGTTGCTGCTCGCCGACGAGCCGACCGGCAACCTGGACTCCGTCTCGGGCCAGGGCGTCATGGCGGTGCTGCGGGACCTGCACGCCGCGGGTACCACGGTGGTGGTCATCACCCACGACCGCGAGCTCGCGGCGGGCCTCGACCGTCAGGTGATCATGCGCGACGGCCGGGTGGCCGGCGAGACGGCGCCGCACGGGACGGCCTCGTGATGACCGCGCGGCAGGCCCGCTCCCCGCTCGCGCACGCCCGGATGGCCCCACGCGACGTCGCCAGGGCCGGTGCGGCCGGGCTGCGTACCCGGCCGGGCCGGGTGCTGCTGTCGGCGCTGGGCATCGCGATCGGGATCGCGGCGATGGTCGCGGTGGTGGGCATCTCGTCGTCGTCGCGCGAGCAGCTCAACCGGCAGCTCGCCGCGCTCGGCACGAACCTGCTCACGGTCTCCCCGGGAAGGACCATCGGCGGCCGGGACGCGACGCTGCCCGCCGAGGCCGAGGCGATGATCTCGCGGATCGGCCCGGTCACCGCCACCTCGGCGACCGGGCGCGTCCCCGGTGTCAGGGTGTACCGCTCGGACCGGATCCCCAAGGTGGAGACCAACGGGCTGGCCGTGCGCGCCGCCCGGTTGAGCCTGCCGCGGACCGTCGGCGCGAGTTCGCGCGGCGGCGCCTGGCTGAACGGCGCCACCAGCCGGTACCCGGCGGCGGTCCTCGGCGCCGACGCGGCCGGGCGGCTCGGCGTCGGGCGGGCGAGCCCTCGGGCGGAGATCCTGGTCGGGGGCGAACGGTTCACCGTGATCGGTGTGCTCGACCCGGTCGCGCTCGCGCCGGAGCTGGACACGGCCGTCCTGGTCGGCTGGGAGATCGCCGTGGACCTGTTCCGCTTCGACGGGCGGGCGACTACCGTCTACACCAGATCACGGGACAGCCAGGTCGAGGCGGTGCACGCCGTCCTGGCCGCCACCGCCAACCCGCGGGCGCCGGGCGACGTCAGCGTGTCCCGTCCCTCGGACGCGCTGGCCGCGCGCCGGGCGGCCGACGCGACGCTCAACGGGTTGCTGCTCGGCCTCGGCGCCGTGGCGCTGCTGGTCGGCGGGGTCGGGGTGGCCAACACGATGGTCATCTCGGTGCTGGAACGCCGGGCCGAGATCGGGCTGCGCCGTTCGCTCGGCGCGAGCCGGGGGCAGATACGGTCGCAGTTCCTGGCCGAGTCGCTGTTGTTGTCCGCGCTCGGCGGCGTGGGCGGGGTGCTGCTCGGCGTGGCCGTCACCGCCGGGTACGCCGCCTACCAGGCCTGGCCGGCCGTCGTACCGGCCTGGGCGACGGCGGGCGGCCTCGGCGCCACCGTCCTCATCGGCGCTCTCGCCGGCCTCTATCCGGCGCTGCGGGCGGCCCGGCTCTCGCCCACCGAGGCACTGGCCGCTTCCTGACCACGTACCGCCACAAACCGACCATGAGGAGAGGTCCGATGGACGCAGACGACAGGCGCGCCGGTTCCGTGACCGCGGGGCCGGGGGCCGCCAGGCCCAGCCGGTACGTCCTCACCGGGGCTCCCGGCGTGGGGAAGACCTCGATCGCCGGTGCGCTGGAGGCGCGCGGATACGTGGTGATCGGCGAGGCGGCCACCGACGTCATCTCCCGGCGGCAGGCGCGGGGTGAGGACGAGCCGTGGACCGACCCCGGCTTCCTCGACGCGATCGCCGGCGTGCAGCGGCGGCGGCAGGAGGCGGCGGACGCCGCGAGCCCGGGGGTCCAGATCTACGATCGTTCACCGATCTGCACCTTGGCCCTGGCGCGCTTCCTCGGGCACCCGATCTCTCCGTCGCTCGCGGCGGAGGTCGAGCGTGTGGCCGGCGAGGACGTCTACGACCGCAGAGTCTTTCTCGTGCACCCGATCGGGTTCGTGACACCGACCGCGGTGCGCAGGATCACCCCCGAGGACGCGCTGGCCTTCGGCCGCGTGCACGAGGAGGTGTACCGGGCGCACGGCTACGAGTTGGTCGGCGTCCCGCCCGGCGGCGTCGAGGACCGTGCGGCGGCGGTGGAGGGCCACATCCGGTCCTGGTCCGCCGCCGCCGGGCGGGGGGCGACCTGAGCCGTCACGCGACCACCTTGCCGAGGAAGGAGTACAGGTTGGCGCGGGTGCGGGCGACCTTTTCCTCCACGGTGAGGGACTCGTCGACGACACCGCCTCCCGCGGCCTCCCTCTTCCCCCGGGTGTAGAGGGAGCAGGCGAGGTCGACGCACAGGTACTGGCCGACCGAGTTGCCCTGGCGGCCGGCCTCGCCGGTCCGGCGGGCGGTCATCAGGGCCACGCCGCCGCTGGTGTGGGTGGTCAGGCACAGGGAGCACATGCTTCGGGAGGTGAAGGTGCGCGCCGCGCCGGAGGTCACGCGGAGTGCGACGCCGACGAGGGGGCCGCCGCGTTCGGCGATCAGGTAGGCGCGGTCGAGGGCACCCGGATCTCGCCAGCCGAGGAAGTCGAGGTCTTCCCACGGATGGTCGGCGAGGTCTTTGGGGAGGTTGACGCGCTTGGCCTCGCCCTTGGAGCAGTTGACGAACGAGGAGCGGATGTCGTGCTCGGTGACTGGTCTCATGAGCGGGGAGGCTAGCTCCCCTTAAGGGTAGTATGCAAATACTTAATACCTGTAAGAAGGGCGGCCCATGGCACGTGCGGGGGTGACCGCCGAGCGTCTGACCAGGGCGGCGGCGGACCTGGCCGACGAGATCGGCTTCGAGAACGTGACCGTCTCGGCGCTGGCGCGCGGCTTCGGGGTCCAGCCCGCGGCCCTGTACTCACACGTCAAGGACATGCGGGACCTGAAGGTCAGGGTGGCGACGCTGGCGCTGACGGAGCTCGCCGACAGGGCAGCCGCCGCCCTGGCCGGGCGCGCGGGCAGGGACGCGCTGGTCGCCTTCGCGAACGCCTACCGGGACTACGCGAAGGCGCACCCGGGCAGGTACGCCGCGGCGCAGATCGAGCTCGACCCGGAGAGCCCGGCCGCCGGCCCGGCGCGGCGGCACTCGGAGATGACGCGGGCGATCCTGCGCGGCTACGAGCTGCCGGAGCCCGGCCAGACGGACGCGATACGGATGATGCACGGCACGTTCCACGGGTACGTGAGCCTGGAGAAGGCGGGCGGGTTCCGCCACCACCCGCGCGACGTGGACGCCTCGTGGGCCAGAACCCTGGACGCCCTCGACGCCGTCCTCAGGAACTGGCCGCCCGACCCCGGAGCGTGAAGCCCAGGTTCACACGAGCCCCCGGCGGCTGGCCTGCGCGCCCGCCTGGAAGCGGGTCTCGGCGTTCAGCTCGTCCAGCAGGTGGCGCAGGCGGCGGCGGAGGCTGCGGGGGCTGGTGCCGAGCTGGCGGGCGATGGCGTCGTCCTTGAGGCCTGCCGAGAGCAGCGTCAGGAGCCGGCGGTCGTCGGGGTCGAGTTCCGCCCACTGCGGCTCCTCGGCCCGGTCGGACGCCTGCGGCGCGCCGTCCCGGGGCGCGGGCTGCGGGTACATCGGAAGCGCCTCCTGCCACAGGCGCTCGAACAGCTCGACCAGGGCCACCACCATGGTGGATCCCTTGATCAGCACGCCGCGGGTCAGCGGGGGCTCCATCTGCAGCGGCATGACCGCCCGCCACCGGTCGACGATCGCCACCTTGAACGGCAGCTCGGGCAGGACCCGTGCCTCCTCGCCCGCCTTGACCAGGCTGCCCACCTCGTCCAGGGCCCCCGCGTGCTCGAACGCCTCGGGCACGTAGATGGTCCGGTAGCGGACGCCCTTGTGGAGCAGGCCAGTCTGCAGCGGGTTGTGGTAGTCCAGCACGTACGGCGGCCGGTCGAAGGTCAGCACCTCCTCCTTGGCCTCCTGTTGCAGCCGGACGTACCACCGGGCCTGCTCCTCGGGCCCGGCGAGCACCTCGAACTGGCCGCCCTCCTCCGGGTCCTGGCCGACGGTGCGGAAGGCCGCCTCCAGCTGGTCGGCGGTGTCGGTGAGCCGGTCCAGGTCGCTCTGCAGGCCGCGCACCAGGGAGCGGATGGCGGTCCCCGGGTTGGTCGCCGTCCAGCGGGGCGACCGTCCCCACAGGCGGCTGACCAGGCCTTTGGCGCGGAGCCTGCTCAGCGAGGACTGGATGCGGCCCGAGCTCTCGCCGCTCCGCATGACGAGTTCCTGCACGGTGATGCCGGGAGAGGCCAGCACCCCGCGGTAGATCCGCTCGTCGAACGCGCTGATCCCCACGGCCTCCAGCGCCGGGCCGTCATCGTGCATGCCCTCGATCTTGGCCAATTCGGGCAGTTGCCGCAATAGGCCACATGAGCCACCTTGTCACCAAAATTCACATACGGTTAGAAATCGGGTTGTGCTTCAGCGAACCGCCCTTATCGGCGTTGTGATAGCGGCCCTGGTAGCGGCTGCCACGCCGGCCCAGGCGACCCCCACCCCCACCCCGACGGCCCCGCCCGCCACCCAGGGGGAGCAGGCCACCCCGAAGGCCGGCCCTCCCAAGACGATCACCCTCATCACCGGCGACAAGGTCACCCTTCGCGCGCTCCCCGACAAGCAGACCCGGCTCGACGTCAAGGCGGGCCCCGGCCGGGAGAAGGTCACCTTCGTCCACCGCCGGGCCGTGGACGGCCTCAGCGTCGTCCCCGTGGACGCGATGCCCCTCCTCGCCGCGGGCAGGCTGGACCCCCGGCTGTTCAACGTCACCCAGCTCGCCGCCCTCGGCTACGACGACACCGCCAGCACGGCTCTCCCGCTGATCGTGACGTACGCCGCCGGCACCACCGCGCTGCGCGTCGCGGGCGGGCGACCGCTGCCCGCGATCAACGGCGTCGCGCGGAGCGAGCCGCACGCCGCGGCGGGCACGCTCTGGAAGTCCCTGACCTCGCAGGCCGCCAGGACGGCGGCCGGGCCCGACAAGATCTGGCTGGACGGCAAGGCCAAGCTGTCCCTCGACGTCAGCGTCCCGCACATCGGCGCGCCGCAGGCGTGGGCGGCCGGTCACACCGGCAAGGACGTCACCGTCGCGGTGCTCGACAGCGGCTACGACCCCGACCACCCCGACCTGCGGAACCTCGTCGTCAAGGCCGAGAACTTCACCGCCGAGCCCGACGTCCGCGACCTCAACGGCCACGGCACCCACGTCGCCGCCACGATCGCCGGCTCCGGCGACGCCTCGGGCGGCAGGTACAAGGGTGTCGCCCCGGGCGCGAAGCTGCTGATCGGCAAGGTCTGCGAGCAGAGCGGCAACTGCCCGGACTCCTCGATCATCGAGGCCATGACCTGGGCCGCGGAGAACGGCGCCCGCGTCGCCAACCTCAGCCTCGGCAGCCCCGACACCCCCGGCGACGACCCGCTGGAGCAGGCCGTCAACACGCTGTCGGAGCAGTACGGCACGCTGTTCGTCATCGCGTCCGGCAACGACGGCCCCGAGACGCTCGGCTCGCCGAGCAGCGCCGACGGCGCGCTGTCGGTCGGCGCCTCCTACGCAGCCGACGACACGGTGGCCGGCTTCAGCAGCACCGGCCCGCGCGCCGGCGACGCCGCGGTCAAGCCCGACCTCATCGCCCCCGGCGTGGACATCGTCGCGGCCCGGGCCGCCGGCACCTCCGCCGGCTTCCCCGTGGACGACTCCTACACCTCGATGAGCGGCACGTCCATGGCCACCCCGCACGTGACGGGGGCGGCGGCCATCGTCGCCGGCCTGCACCCCGGCTGGAAGGCCGCCCAGATCAAGGCGGCGCTGATGGCCTCCACCGCGCCCGGCGACGAGCTCGGCGCCTACGTCCAGGGCTCCGGCCGCGTGGACGTCGCCCGTGCCGTCACCCAGCAGGTCACGTCCGAGCCGGCCTCGCTGAGCATCGGAGAGATCGAGCTGCCCGGCTCCGCACCGGTCAAGCGCACGCTCACCTACCGCAACGACGGGGACGCCGCCGTCCGGCTGGACCTGAGCGTGACGGCCAAGGACGGCCACGGTGAGACGGTGACGCCGTTCACGCTGGGCGCCACCACGGTGGACGTGCCCGCGCGCGGCACGGCGCAGGTCGAGGTGACCGCGGAGCCGGGGGCGATCGGCTGGTACAGCGGCACGGTCGTCGCCACCGGCGCCGACGTCTCCGTCCGCACCGGCATCGGCATGCGGGTCGAGCCGGAGAAGCGCGGGCTCAAGCTGGCCTTCACCGGCTCGGACGGCAAGCCCGCCCAGTACGCCTTCGCCGGGCTGATCGACATCGACGCCAAGGAGCAGCGCAACTACGACATCTCCGGCGGCGCGCTGGAGCTCCGGCTGCTGAAGGGCCACCGCTACACGGTCGTCACCCTCATGGCCGACCAGGACGGCACCCTGGTGATGGCCGCGGAGCCGGAGTTCACGCTCGACGCCGACCGCACCGTCACCGCCGACGCCCGCAAGGCCAAGCCGGTGGACGTGCGCACGGACGAGCCGACGGCACGGCTGGCCATCGGCATGCTCGGCATGCTCCAGATCGTCGAGGGCATCCAGCCCCTCGGCGTGGACGTCGATCTGGCCGACAAATGGGGCGCGGACCGCGTCGACGGTATCAAGGCCATCCCCACGACCCGCACGGCGAGCAAGAAGTTCGCCTACTACCGGTGGACGCAGTGGGCCAAGCCCAAGGGCGACGGCAGCTATGACGACAGCCCGTACTTCTACCACCTGATGAAGGCCGAGCCGCGCATCCCCGCCGACCCCGGCTACCGGCCGCGCCGCCGCGACCTCGCCGAGGTGAACTCCACGTACGCCACCCAGCAGGACGGCAAGCTCGGCGAGCACTACGCCCTGCCCGTGCTGTACGGGACCGAGCTGGCCTGGATGCCGTACGGCGAGGTGTCCCGGTTCCCGCTCCCGTTCCGCCGGACCGAGTACTACACGCCCGGCGACACCGGCTGGTACCCGTCCTTCCTCCAGTACAAGGCGTCGGAGGGCTGGGACAACCTCGACCAGTTCTTCTTCGGGCAGACCACCGTCTACCAAGCCGGACAGAAGACCACCGACCGCTGGAACAACGGCGTCTTCGGCGCCGCGCTCACCCCCGGCGGCGACCTGTCCTGGCGCGAGGGCGACCTGCTGCAGTTCGCCTCCCACCTGTTCGAGGACGGCGTGCCCGAGCGCTACTCCTACGGCGAGTACCTCGCCCCCAAGTCCAGGCTCTACCGCGACGGCAAGGAGATCTTCACCGCGGACTACCTGGTCGGCAACGTCGACGCACCCGCCGACAAGAAGGAGGCCGACTACCGGCTCACCATGACCGCCGACCGCGACCCGGCCATGACCAAGTTCTCCAGCCGGGTCACCGCCGAGTGGCGCTTCAGGTCGAAGACCCCCGCGGCGGGCAAGCGCCAGGTGCTCCCCCTGATGGCCGTCAAGATCAGCCCGCGACTGGACGACCGCAACCGCGCCTCCACGGGCCACATGCGGATCCCCCTGCGCGTCCAGCGCCAGGACGGCTCCCCCGACCTCAAGCTGAAGACGTTCACCGTGGACATCTCCTACGACGACGGCCGCACCTGGCTCCCCACGCTGGTGCACCCGTCGGGCGATGACACCTGGTCGGCCGAGACCTGGCACCCGTTCATCACCCGCGGCCGATTCGCCTCCCTGCGAGTCAAGGCCACCGACACCGGCGGCAACGCCTTCACCGAGACCATCACCAGGGCCTACGAGATCAAGTGACGACCCCCGAGACCCCGTCGTGCCTTCCGGGCGCGGCGGGGTCTCGCTGATCGCGGTCAGGCGTCGCCGGGGGCGCCCGTCTCCTGGAGGCGGCCGCCGGCGAGGCGCAGCCAGCGGTTCACCCTGATCTCTTCGAGGAAACGTTCGTCGTGGCTGACCACCACGAACGCGCCTTCGTAGGCGTTCAGGGCGCCTTCCAGCTGGGCGATGCTCACCAGGTCGAGGTTGTTGGTGGGCTCGTCCAGCAGGAGGAGCTGGGGCGGGGGGTCGGTGTACAGGACACAGGCCAGGGTGGCGCGCAGGCGTTCGCCGCCGGAGAGTGCGGCGACGGGGAGGTGGACGCGGGGGCCGCGGAAGAGGAAACGGGCCAGGAGGTTCATGCGCTGGGCCTCCGGCATCGCGGGGGCGGAGACGGCCAGGTTCTCCGCCACGGTGCGGGCCGGGTCCAGCAGGTCCAGGCGCTGGGAGACGTAGGCCACGCGGCCTTCGGCGCGTCTGGTGTCGCCGGTGTGCGGGTGGGGGTCGCCGTTGATCAGGCGGAGGAGGGTGGACTTGCCCGCGCCGTTGGGGCCGGTCAGGGCGATGCGTTCGGGGCCGCGGATCGTCAGGGTGGCGCCGGGAGCGGCGAAGACGGGGTGCCGGTCGTAGTGGACCTGCAGGTGTTCGCCGTGGAAGACCGTGCGGCCCGCGGGGACGTTGGTTCCCGGGAGGTCCAGGGCGATCTTCTGGTCGTCGCGGAGGGCGCGGGACGCCTCGTCGAGCCTGGTCCTGGCGTCGTTCATCCGGGCGGCGTGGGTTTCGTCGGCCTTGGCCGCCGATTCCTGCGCGTTGCGTTTCATGGTGCCGGCGAAGATCTTGGGCAGGCCGGCGTTCTTGAGGTTGCGGGACGCGTTGGAGGCGCGGCGGGCGGCGCGCTCGCGGGCCTGCTGCATCTCTCGTTTCTCGCGTCTGACCTCTTGCTCGGCGTTACGGATGTTCTTCTCCGCCACCTCGCGTGCGGCGCGGACGGCCTCTTCGTACTCGGTGAAGTTGCCGCCGTAGGAGCGGATCTCGCCTCGGCCGAGTTCGGCGATGCGGTCCATGCGGTCGAGCAGCGCGCGGTCGTGGCTGACCAGCAGCAGGCAGCCGTTCCAGTCGTCGAGCACGCCGTAGAGCTTGTGGCGGGCGTCCAGGTCGAGGTTGTTGGTCGGCTCGTCGAGCAGGAGGACGTCGGGGCGCTTCAGCAGCTGCGCGGCGAGGCCCAGGGAGACGACCTGGCCGCCGCTGAGGGTGCGCAGGGGGCGGGTGAGGGAGACGTTTCCCAGGCCGAGCCGGTCCAGCTGAGCGCGGGTGCGTTCCTCGATGTCCCAGTCGTTGCCGATCGTGGTGAAGTGTTCCTCGCGCGCGTCACCGGACTCGATGGCGTCAAGCGCCTTGATCACCGGGGCGATCCCGAGGACCTCCGCCACGGTCAGGTCGCCGGTCAGAGGGAGGGTCTGCGGGAGGTAGCCGAGCACCCCGCCGGTGGAGACGGTGCCGCCGCTCGGCCGGTACTCACCGGCGATCAGCTTGAGGAGGGTGCTCTTGCCGGCGCCGTTGGGCGCGACGAGGCCCGTGCGGCCACCGCCGGCGGTGAAGGAAAGGCCCTGGAAGACAGGAGTGTCGTCGGGCCAGGAGAAGGAAAGGTTGGAACAGACGATGAACGCATCGGACATGCGAGAGACCTCGTGTGGGATGCGGGCGTGCCGGAGGGCGCCCAGCGGGGAAGGGTCGGGAACGACGACACGGCCACCACGGCGGCGACTCTCGCGCCTGCCGATGGCCGATCACTTCCGGGTCTCACCCGGAGATGTCGTCGTCACCTGCCACGTCTGGTTCTCTCCCTGCTCGCGGTCACTCGCGACCCACCCTAGCAGGGAGAAAAAAGTGTGAGCGTGAGACGAGGGCCGTCCGGCACCGCGTGAGGCCGCCGGATGTGCTGACGGCGCGGGGAGTCAAGGCCCAGGTCAGGGGTCGAATTCCCCATCGGCTCTCGATTGTTTCCAGTGCGTTTGTCGATCTTCCGTCGTAAGCGTTGCCCTACTCGGCACATACTGGAGGGGATGAAGCCAGCTAACGGCGAGTCCCGTCGTCACCTGCCCACAAGTCCCTTCAAGCCCCCGCGTCCCGCGCCGCCCGCCGAGCGGTTCAGCGTCGACGATCGGGTGACCCATGATCGATATGGCCTTGGCGTTGTCATCGGTGTGGAAGATGAGATCGCCGTGGTCGTCGATTTCGGGTCCCGTCAGGAACGAATCACGACACCCTTCAACAAGCTCTACAAGCTCTGAGACCGCCGCAGGGCGGGGCGGCGCGCGGCGCCGGCCCATCCGCGCGGCGGTCGACTCGACCGGGTCCGCACCTCGGGTGCGCGGCCTGGTGGCTGTTTCACGCGTCTGGATCCGGACCTTCGGCTAGGTCCGGTAGGGCGGGGCGACGCCCCGGCCCCAGCGTGGGCACCGGCTCCTCGGCCGGAGAGGTCATGCCAGGTTGCGAGAAATGCTCTCTTCGACCTGCGCTGACGTGTGACCATTCAGACTTTCGCCCAGGCTGAGCGCGCGCCGGGCCGCCCCGTCATCCGGCGTACCGAGGGTCTTCCCGTTCCCCGTCCCGGATGAGGATCACTGGTCTTCCGGAAGTGCCAGATGATCGCGGAGGTGACCGGCGACAGGTTTGCCGCCGGTCACCGTTCTAGCCCTCGTGGACGGCGCGGTAGACGCACGAGATGACGCCCTTGTAGCTGGTGACCGTGGAGACCAGTTCCAGGGTGCGCTTCACGCCGTCGTCGGTGAAGACGCGCTTGCCGCCGCCGAGCAGCACCGGCATGATCACGAGGCGGAGCTCGTCCACCAGGCCCTCGCTCACCAGGGCGCGTGCCAGCGTGGTGCTCCCCATGACCAGCAGGTCGCCGCCCTCGGTCTCGCGCAGCTCGCGGATGCGGGTGAGGGCCTCGGCGCCGGGGATGCGGGTGGTGTTCCAGGTCATCTCGTCGTCGCGCAGGGTGTCGGACACGACGTACTTGGAGATGGCGTTCATCCTGTCGGCGAACGGGTCGCCGGCCCGCGTGGGCCACGCCACCGACATTCCCCGCCAGGTGTGCCGGCCGTAGAGCAGCGCGTCGGCACCGGCGATCGCGGCGGCGAAGGCGCCCCCCACCACCTCCGGGTCGAAGAACGGGTGCGTCCAGCCGCCGTGGGCGAAGCCGCCGTCGGTGTCCTCACCCTTGCCGCCGGGGGCCTGCACGACGCCGTCCAAGCTCATGAACTCAACGATCAGGATGCGCATGGGATTCACTCCTCAGGGGGGTTGTCTCGACCGGGCCACCGGTCTCCGGCATGACTTCAAGGTAGCAGCCGACAACTTTTTTTGTCAAGCACACTTTGATTGTCGGTGCCCGACGCGCCGCCCTTGGAGGGGATGACGGCAGGAGGTTTCGTCATCACTCCAGGTCGACGACAGCTTCCCTGTTCGGAGTGGATGGAATGCGGAAATGATTAGTAAACCTTCCTATTGACAAGAGATGTGACGGCGATGTTACATCCTCTTAATTCAAGCCTTGAAGGTACTTCCGGCGGGCATCTCGGCCGGACGTCACCTGGCTGGCAGGGACCAAAGACCGGAGGTCTTCGATGCGTAAACCCCGGGTTCTCCTCATGGCCGTGGCGATGGCCGTGACCTTGGCCGGTGGGCTGGTCGCGGTTTCGAGTCCGGCCCAGGCCGCCATCGGGCCTGTCACCTGGTCTGACGAGTTCAACGGGGCGTCAGGGACGTCGATCGACGGCGGCAAGTGGAAGTTCGACACCGGCGGCGGCGGGTGGGGGAACAACGAGCTGCAGTACTACACGAACACGACGCGGAACGTTTATCACGACGGGCAGGGACACCTCGCGATCACGGCCCGCCGGGAGAATCCCTCCAACCTGCAATGCCACTACGGGACGTGTCAGTACACCTCGGGGCGCATTCTGACGGCGGACAGGTTCAGCCAGGCGTACGGCCGGTTCGAGGCCAGCATCAAGATTCCCCGGGGACAGGGGATCTGGCCGGCCTTCTGGATGCTCGGCGGGAACAGCTGGCCGAACACCGGTGAGATCGACATCATGGAGAACGTCGGGAGCACGCCGAACACCGTGTACGGGACGGTGCACGGGCCTGGGTACTCCGGGGGCAACGGTGTGGGCGGCAGCCGGAGCATCGGGGCTCCGCTCGCGGACGCCTTCCACAGCTACCGCGTCGACTGGTCGCCGAACCTCATCATCTGGTACCTCGACGGGTCGGAGTTCTTCCGGGTCACGCCGGCCAACATCCGCGGCAACCAGTGGGTGTACGACCACCCGTTCTTCATGATCCTGAACGTCGCGGTCGGCGGGAACTGGCCGGGTCCCCCCAACTCCAGCACGACGTTCCCGCAGACGATGCTGATCGACTACGTCCGGGTGTCCGCGTGGACCAGCGACGGGCCGGGGACGGGCGGCTCGGTGCTGCGGTCCGCCCTGAGCGGGCGCTGCATCGACATCCCGGCGGCCAACCCGGCCGACGGCGCGCGGCTGCAGATGTACGACTGCAACGGCACCGCCGCGCAGCAGTGGTCGATCAACAGCGACGGCACGGTGCGCGCGCTCGGCAAGTGCATGGACGCCGCGGCGGCGGGGACCGCGAACGGCACCGCCATCCAGCTGTACACGTGCAACGGCACCGCCGCGCAGCGCTTCACGCTCAGCGGGGCCGGGGACCTCGTGAACGTGGCCGCCAACCGGTGTGTGGACATCGTCAATCGCAACACCGCCAACGGCGCGCAACTCCAGCTCTGGGATTGCACGGGATCGTCCAACCAGAAGTGGACGCGTACCTGAGTCCCGGGAAATACGAAAAGGCCGGCAGCGGGGTGCTGCCGGCCTTTTCTCTGTGCCTGTGACCCACCTGTCAGTGAGGCCCGCAGCCCTTGTTCCGGCCGGAGTCCTGCTCACCGTGGCAGTGGGACGGGCGGAGTTCGTAGTCCTTCCACGGCGCGATGGTCCGGTAGCCGCCGAAGTAACGGTTGTACGCGTTCTCCGCTCGCGCGCCCTCGCCGTCGAACGGGTCGTCGTTCAGGTACGAAGCGGTTTGCGGGGACATTTCCTTGTCGTAGAAGTAGTGATCGAGATATTCGGCGGTCATCTTCCGCTGCGGCGTGTCCTCGGCGTGCGGCTGGCCGGGGGGCACGGGCCGGACGTTGAACTTCACCAGGTCGTCGGCGTCGTAGCCCAGCGTCCTGTACACGAACTTGGCGGCCTGAAGGCCGAGGGGGTCGCTCTCCGCGCCGTCGCCGTAGTCGTTCACGGTGTTGTGCAGCACGATGGCCCGCGGCGCCAGGGTGGCCACCAGCGAGTGCTGGTCGAAGGGGATGCGATCGCCGTAGCCCCAGGCGCCGTCCAGCCGCTCGTAGAAGCGGCCCGGCGTGAGGAAGCGGCGAAAGAGCTCGGTGGTGCGGCTGGGGTTGTGGCGGATCGTGTCGGCGAGCATCTCGGTGCCGGCCGCCTGGCTCTGGTCTCCTTTCCGGGTGGTGCTGACAGGACCGTTGGGTGCCCGGTGCCGCCGTGTCCCCTTCGGGCAGCTCAACGCGGGGCCGCCGCCCGAGGCCGTGATCACCCCGTCGCCCCGTCAGGGTTCGTTCTACCGGCGCCGTGACGGCGGGATGTTGTACGGCGAAGTCGGCGCCGCCGTACGGCGAGAAACCGGTCGACGTATCGCGGCGAAGCACGATGAGCCCGGCAGGGTCGGGGGTGCGGGGGTGTCCCCCGTACAGGAACAGCCCTTGCGGCTTCCGCGCGAAGCGCGCCCTCCGCAAGGACCATTTCACCGGCGCCGCACACGCGGGTTGTCCGCCGTACGACGGCGCCGGATTCGCCGTACCACGTCCCGTCTTACCGGCGCCGGTAAGACGAACCCCGACGGGGCGACGGGGGGACGCGGACGGGGCGGCACGGACGGGGCGGCGCTGGGTACGGGGGGTTGGGCCGCGTGTTCGGGGATGGGGGGGCGCGGAAGAATGTGGGGAGGGGGTGTCGAGGTTGGTGGGGGGGCTCCGACTGGTAGGTGATGGGGCGCCGATGGGGCGTGTGAGGTGGAAGGGGATTTTGGGATGAAGTATCTGCTGATGATCTACGGCAACCAGGAGAAGTGGGACTCGATTCCGGCGGCGGAGTGGCCTGAGGCCATCGCCAGGCAGGATGCGTTCAACAAGAAGTATGAGGAGAGCGGGGAGCTCGTCGGGGCGTACGGGCTGGCGGATGCCTCGGAGGCGCGGCTGGTGCGGCGGGAGAACGGGGTGCCTGCGGTGACCGATGGGCCGTACCTGGAGACCAAGGAGTACATGGCGAGCTTCTACCTGCTGGACTGCGCGAGCGAGGAGCGGGCGCGGCAGATCGCGGCGGACATGCCGTGGGCGGACCAGGATCCCGTCGAGCTGTGGCCCGTCCCGCACGAGTCGCCGGGTAATCGCAAGTGATCGCCGGCCGGGGCGTCGAGGACCTGCTCCGTGAGCTGGCGCCGCAGGTCCTCGGCGCGCTGGTCCGCCGGTACGGGCAGTTCGACGCGTGCGAGGACGCCACCCAGGAGGCCCTGCTGGCGGCGGCGACGCGGTGGCCCGCCGCCGGGCTGCCGGAGAACCCGCGCGGCTGGCTGGTGACGGTCGCCACGCGCCGGCTGCTGGACGAGTTCCGCAGCGCCTCGTCGCGGCGGCGCAGGGAGGCCGCGATCATGGCGGCGACCCCGCAGTCCGCGGTGCTGGAGACGCCTCTGGACGCCGACCCCCAGGCGGGGGGCGACGAGACGCTGACCCTGCTGTTCCTGTGCTGCCATCCCGCGCTGTCCCCGCCGAGCCAGATCGCGCTGACGCTGCGCGCGGTCGGCGGGCTCACCACCGCGCAGATCGCGGCGGCCTTCCTGGTGCCGGAGCCCACGATGGCGCAGCGCATCAGCCGGGCCAAGCAGAGCATCAGGGCGAGCGGCGCGCCGTTCGCCATGCCGGAGGCGGCGGACCGGGCCGAGCGGGAACACGCCGTGCTGCACGTGCTGTACCTGATCTTCAACGAGGGGTACACCGCCACCACCGGCGCGGCCCTCACCGCGCCGCGGCTGTCCGACGAGGCGATCCGGCTCACCCGCCTGCTGCGGCGGCTGCTGCCGGACGACGCGGAGGTCGCCGGGCTGCTCGCGCTGATGCTGCTCACCGACGCCCGCAGGCCCGCGCGGTCCCTCCCGGACGGGAGCCTGGTGCCGCTGGAGGAACAGGACCGCGGCAAGTGGGACCGGGCGTGCGTCGCCGAAGGGGTCGCGCTGATCAGCGAGACCCTGCCGCGCGGCGTCGTCGGCCCGTACCAGCTGCAGGCGGCCATCGCCGCGATCCACGACGAGGCCGAGACCCTGGACGCCACGGACTGGCCGCAGATCCTCGCGCTGTACGAGCTGCTGGAGCGCACGGCCCCGAACCCGATGGTCACCCTCAACCGCGCCGTCGCCGCCGCCATGGTCCACGGCCCCGCCGCAGGGCTGGACCTGCTCGCCACGCTGGAGTCCGACCACCGCATGGCCCGCCACCACCGCCTGCTCGCGGCCCGCGCCCACCTGCTGGAACTCGCCGGCGACCCGTCCGCGGAAGCCGTCTACCGTCAAGCCGCCCTGCGCGCCACCACCGTCCCCGAGCAGCGCTACCTCACCGGCCGCGCCACCCGCCTCGCCGGGCCCGGAGCCACCCGGTACCGGGACGAAGAGGGCTGAAAGTTTCCGGCAGAACCGCAGGTCGCCGGGGGGCCAGGTGGGGGACGGTTGACTTGGGGCTGGAAAACCGGTGCGGTGGGCGTTGTCAACAACGCCGTGAGCAGCGAGAAGTTCAGCTGGGTTGTAAACCAATTGGCTGTGGCGCCTGCTAGGTGGGTGTGGTGCGCCGGGAACTCGCTGGTCCGTCCTCCGATTGGAGACAAGACACCGTGAAGACCCATCCCCCGAACGCGGGACCGCGCGTGCGGCATGCGCTGGCAGCCCTCCTTCTGGCCGCGACGGGCGCGCTCGTCGTCGCTCCCCCGGCGCACGCGGCGGCGTGCGGCAGCGGGTCGGGCAACGCGGAGGCGGTGCTCAGCGGGAGCACCTGGACGGCCCGCAACGGCGGGAGCACCCTCTACACCGGCAGCAGCATGATCGAGGCGATGCGGCGGGCGGTGGGGAGTCTCAGCTCGGGGCGCACGTCCAAGCAGAGGGTGGTCGTGCGCGGGTCGGGGTCGATGAACGCCAACCAATCGCTCGACCTGCCCAGCTACACCGTGCTGGAGGTGTGCGGGACGATCAACGTGAGCGGGACGATCAGCGCCAACAACGCCGTGGTGCGGGCGCAGAACGTCACCGACGTCGAGGTGCCCTACCTGAACGTGACCGGGTCGCCGTACTTCGGGGTGTTCATCCGGAACGGCACCAACATCATCCTCGGTCAGATGGACCTTCGGCTCGGGTCGGCCGGGCTCGGCATCCGCATCGACAACCACAGCAACCGCAACGTGCGGACCAGGAACGTGCGGATCGACAACGTCTACGCCTCCGGCGGCAACAGCCACGGCGTCGAGACCTACGGCGTGGACGGCATCACCATCGGCACCGTGACGGCGCGCAACACCGGGCAGTCCGGGCTGCTGCTCAACGACACGATCAACGCCACGATCAGCACCGTGGACGCCCAGGGCGCGGGCACCGGGACGGGGTACGCGGCGTTCCGCATGGCCAACCGCAACGGCCGGATCGGCAGCTCGTACCCGGTCAACATCCGGGTCGGCTCGGTCGTCGCCCGGGGCGGCGGTCGCGGCGTCTTCTGCGTCTCCGAGAGCGGCGGCGTCGTCATCGACCGGGTGGACATCTCGGGGACCGGCAGCAACTCGATCCTCATCGAGAACTGCTACGGCGTGACGATCGCCGGGCAGAGCGGCAGCGTCAACGGCTCGGACGTGCGCATCGCCTCGCGCACGGAGTTCCCGGTGTCGTCGAACATCACCCTGCAGAACCTCACCCTGACGAACTCGGTGATCACCGAGAGCCCGTGCGGGACCAACATCGTGATCCGCAACATCAACCTGGTGAACTCGCGCATCAACCGGTGCTGAGGAACCGGTGACGCTCCCGGCCCCCGTTGAGCCGGGCCGGGAGCGGCGTCTCACCGGCCCGTGAAGAAGCGCGCGAGCACGGGAGCGAGGATCTTCGCGTCGACCCTGTGTTCGGGGGCGTCGAGGGTGCGGCGTGCCGCGCCAGGCACGAGGGCGGCGATCGCGTCGGCCGCCGGGCCGAAGAAGTCGGCGCCGAGCCCCGGCATGTGGGGGTCGGCGCCCGTGCCGGTGAGGACCAGGGCGGGCCGGGCGACGGCGGCCAGGCGGGACGCGGGCGGCGGGCCGTCGCCGAGGCAGGCGGCGTCGTGGGCCAGGGTGGGGGCGAGCTCCTCCAGGGCGGGCCACATCGGCGAGGAGCGGGCCCCGGCGATGTCCTCCTCCGGGGCGCCGGCCAGCCGCATGAACAGCGCCAGCGCCGCCTCGACCACCGCGGCGAGATCTTCGATCTCCCGCTCCAGCGCGTACGGCGCGATGTTCCCGCTGCCGCCCCGTCCCCGCCGCGCGTAGTTCACGACGGTGAACTCCCCCGCCAGCTCCACGGCCAGCGGCGCGTTCTCGGCCCCGTCGTCCAGCGCGCCGCCCACCAGCACGACGGACGGGCCGTCGCCGATGCGCTCACAGACGATCTGTGTGCCGTCCCTGGACTCGACCCGCGCCATGGCTCTCCTCCGTCGGTCCGCCCTCCCGCGCGAATCTACGTGGCGCGACCGACAAGAACGCGGGAGATCATCGTCTCGGCGGGCCTGCCGAGCACCTTCTCCAGGTCGGCGCTCCGCTGTTCCAGCGCGCCCGCGCGCACCTGCGCGTTGATCCACCCCATGGGCCCCTCCGGGCCCGGCACCTCCCGGTACGGCACGCCGAGCGCCTCGGCCACCTCCGGGTGGGTCCACAGCGGGCCGGCGAGGTCGTAGGCCTGCCCGAGGTGGCCGTCACCGGTCAGCACGCTGGCCGCCGCCTCGGCGAGGTCCGAGCGGAAGGCGGTGTTCAGGCCCCTCCCGCCCGTGCTCGCGAGCAGCTCACCGCCGGTGACCACCGGGACGAAGGCATCGCCGTAGAAGGGGTTGCGCAGCAGGGTGAACGGCACGCCGCTCGCGCGGACGGCCCGCTCGGTGGCGTGATGGGCTTCGAGCATGCCGGCCGCGGAGGTGCCCGCGCCGAGGAAGCTGGTGTACGCGACGGCGCCCACCCCGGCCTCGGCGGCGGCGGTGACCGCGGCCAGGTGCTGGGCGATCCTGCGGCGGGGGTCGAGCTCCGGCGACGAGATCAGCAGCAGGCGGGTGGCGCCATCGAACGCGGCGCGCAGGCTCGCCGGGTCGTCGTAGTCGCCGTACCGGACGGGGACGCCCTCGGGTGCGCGGGCGGGGTCGCGCACCACGGCCGTCACCGCCGCCGAGGGACGCAGACGCTCGACCACCAGACGGCCGAGGGCACCGGACGCGGCCGTTACCACGATCATGGGGCTCCCTTCCCGGAGAGAATCGGCCCCTAGTCAACTCCGGGCATACAACCCGATACCACCCATTTTTCCGGGGGACAGACCGCGTCAGGGGGTCCCGCCTGCGCCGGGGAGGGCGAGGCTGAAGGCGTTCTGGGCGGTGTAGGTGGCCGGGAGGAGGCGTGCCTTGCCGGTCTCGACGTTCAGGGCGTAGGAGGTGAAGGTGACGAAGGGGGCGTCGAAGGAGTCTTCCGGGTCCTCGGGCCCGATGTCGCTGATTCGGGGGTGCGGAACGCCGGTGCAGGTTCTCAGCGGGAGGGCGACGGCGGTGATCTCGGTGGGGGACAGCCAGGCGCGCAGATAGATCTTGTGGGTGGTCATGGGCAGGCCGGTCACCCGGACCACGCGGCGGACCCTCCCGGTCTTCGGGTCCAGGTGGGTGAGGGAGCCGGGGACACAGGGCACGGAGTCGGCGGTCACGTTCTCCTGGAGGGCTACGAGGGTTTCGCCGTCATCGGCCAGGGGGCCGAAGTAGTAGTGCCGCGGGAGGGTGACGGAGGTGGCGTTGCCGGCGGTGGACGTCACCCACAGGTAGGAGATCGTCCGCAGCCGCGCCTTGGGGGAGAACTGCGCCAGCGTGATGGTGTTCCCGTCCGCGGACAGCCCGATGGGGGCCCAGCCGTTCGGCAGCGGGCGGGTCATGCGTTCGCGCATGTCGATGAGCATGGCCGGGTCCGCCAGGGCGGGCATCTTGCTGAACGCCAGGAAGCGGCCGTCGTCGGACAGCAGGAGACGCGAGATCGAGCCGAGCCACGCCTCGGGGATCCTGACGGGCGCCGTCACCTCGGTGCCGCCGGCCAGCTCGCGGACCACGAAGGTCTTCGCCCTGTCGGCGTAGTAGGCGATCCTGCGGCCGTCCCGGCTGATGACGAGCGAGCTCGCCATCCCCTTGTGGGCCTGCGGGACGTGGTAGGTCGTCCCGCTCTCGGTGACCACCCGCCAGGCGCCGTCCCGGCAGTCCGCGGGGATCCTGCCGTCGCCGGGGTCGCACGCGGTCCTGTAGGCGTGGCTCAGCGGGCCGACTCCCCGGGCGGGCAGGTCGGTGACCGTGCCGGAGGCGGGCTCCCCCACCGGCTTGTCGTGCATGAGCCGCACGCCCGCCGTGACGCCGAGCAGGGTGAACACGACGGTGCCGGCGGCGACCAGGGCCATGGTGGTGCGCCGGCGATGCGCGTGCGCCCTGAGCACGCGGTCGGCCAGGTCCACCGGGGGGGCGTCGTCGGCGATCTCGTTCAGCACCTGACGCAGCCCTGTCATCGGTGTGCCTCCTGAGTCTCGGCCTGGTCTTCAAGCTCGGCGAACCTCGGGGCCAGTTCGGGCGCCAGCGCGCGCAACCGGCCGAGGGCGTAGTGGACCTGGCTCTTGACGGTGCCGAGCGCGCAGCCCAGCATCTCGGCCGTCTCGCGCTCGGTGCGGTCCTCGAAGTAACGCAGGACGATCACCGCGCGCTGCTTCGGGGTCAGCCGCATCAGCGCCTGGCGGAGCACGATGCGGTCGACGGCGGACTCCTCGCTGGAGTACGCCCGGTCCGGCGGCTCGGCGCTCGGCACCTCGCCGGCGCCGCGGCGCCGCCGCCAGGAGATGTGCTGGTTCACCAGCGCCCTGCGGACGTACGCCTCTGGGCTGTCGAGCCGCTGCCAGCGGCCCAGCACCTTGAGCAGGACGCTCTGCAGCAGGTCCTCGGCGAGGTGCGCGTCGCCCGTCAGCAGGTACGCCGTGCGCATCAGCGACCGCTGGTGGGCGTCGACGAACTCCCGGAAGGCGTCATGGCGATCCAAGGTGTCTCCTCACAACCCTAACGACGCCGGCGGCACGGCAAAGGTTGGAAGGGCGGCGACCGAGGTGAAGCGGATGAATCCGGAGGGCGTCACGGTTGAGCGAGAACGACGGATGACCGAAAATTCACGGTTGGTCTGGTCGGAATAGTAGGGATATGCTCCCCTATGTCCGGGTGACCACCTGCGGGTGGCCACGCGCCACCGCCACGGAACACGAAGCAAGGAATCATGCGTATCACCCCAGTTCTAGCCGTGGCCACGGCGCTGCTGTCCCTCACCGCGTGCGGCGGCGGGGGCACCGGCGGGCCGAACGCCTCCGCCGCCCCCGACGGGAAGTCGATCATCCTGATCACGCCCAACCCGGTGGGCACCAACAGCTTCCTGCAGCTCGGGGTCAAGGGCGCCGAGGCGGCGGCCAAGGAGATCGGCGCGTCCTTCAAGCTCTATGAGAGCAAGGACCCCACGAGCATCGCGCAGAACGTCGACGCGGCCGTGCGGGCCAAGCCGACCGTCATCGTGGGCATCAGCTTCTCCTTCGACGACGTGTTCACCACCGTGCCGAAGCAGCACCCGCAGCAGCAGTTCCTGCAGGTGGACTCGTGCGCCAAGGAGCAGGCACCCAACCTGGCCTGCGTGTCGTTCAAGGAGCACGAGGCGGCGTACCTCGCGGGCGTCGAGGCCGGGCTGCTCACCAAGAGCGGCAAGATCGGCGTGGTGGCGGCGCTCGACACGCCGTTCATCCACCGCTGGATCGAGCCGTTCTTCGCGGGCGCCGCGTCGGTCAAGCCGGACGTCGCGGGGACCCCGCTCTACGTGGGCGGCAACAACCCGTTCAGCGACCCGGCGCGGGCCAAGTCCCAGGCGCAGACGCTGACCGACCGCGGCGCGGACATCACGCTGGCCGCGGCCTCGGCGGGCAACCAGGGTGTGTTCGAGGCGGTCGCCGCGACCGGCGCCAAGGCGTTCGGCGTGGACGTCAACCAGTGCGGGCAGAGCGCGGGCAACGTCGTCGACAACGTGCTCAAGCACGTGGACGTGGCCGAGCTCGCGGCGATCAAGGAGATCGTGTCGGGCAAGACCGGCGGGGTCAAGGTGTACGGCCTGGCCGAGGGCGGCGTGGGCGTGGGAGCCCTTTCCGCCGACGTCGCGTCCTCCGGCTGCACCGTGGCGGCCAGCCCGGACGTCATCACGAAGGTCAAGCAGGTGCGCGACGACATCCTCGCCGGGAAGGTCACCGTCGCCGACCCGCTGCAGAGCTGACCGTGGCGGTACCCGCGGATCCGGCGGTGCCCGCCGTCGAGCTCGTCGGCGTCACCAAGCGGTTCGGCTCGGTGCTCGCCAACGACGGGATCGACCTGGCGGTCGCCAAGGGGGAGGTCCACGCCGTCGTCGGGGAGAACGGCGCCGGGAAGTCCACCCTGATGTCCGTGCTGTACGGCCTGCACCGGCCGGACGCGGGGCACGTGCTGCGTGAAGGGCGGCGGCTGCGGCTGCGCTCCCCCGCCGACGCCATCGCGTGCGGGCTCGGCATGGTGCACCAGCGGTTCCGGCTGTTCCCCGACCTCACCGTGGCGGAGAACATCGTGATCGGCGCCGAGCCGGTGCGGCGCGGGGCGGTGGACCGGGCGGCGGCGCGGCGGGCGGTCGAGGAGCTCGGCGAGCGGTACGGGCTGCGTGCCGATCCCCGGGCGCGGGTGGGGGACCTGCCGGTCGGCGTGCGCCAGCGGGTGGAGATCCTGCGGGCGCTGTACCGGGGCGCCGAGGTGCTGATCCTGGACGAGCCGACCGCCGTGCTGACCCCCGGCGAAGCGTCCCGGCTGTTCGAGGTGCTGCGGACGATCACCGCGACCGGGGCCTCGGTGCTGCTGGTCACGCACAAGCTCGGCGAGGTGCTCGCCGCCGGGGACCGCGTCACGGTGCTGCGCCAGGGGCGGGTCACCGGGCGGTTCCGCACGGCGGACACCAGCGCGGACGAGCTGGTCCAGGCGATGATCGGCCGGTCCCTGTCCAGCCTGGAGCACCGGCGGGACGGCGGCGGCCCCGCCTCGGGGGCCTATGCGCTTGAGGTGCGCGACCTGAACGTACGGGACCGGGACGGGGTCGCGCGGCTGACCGGGGTGTCGTTCGGCGTGCGTCCCGGCGAGATCGTGGGGATCGCCGGGGTGGCGGGCAGCGGCCAGCGGGAGCTGATCGACACCGTGACCGGCCTGCGCACCCCCGGCCCCGGCGACTCGGGCGAGGTGCTGCTCGGCGGCGCCACGGCGCGGCGCGGCAGGGAGCCAGGCGTCGCCTACGTGCCCGAGGACCGCCACGGCCGCGGCACCGCGGCGGACATGTCCCTGGCCGAGAACCTCCTGATGGGCGACCAGCGCGCCACCGGCCGCCGCACGTTGCCGAGGGCCGCGGTGCGGGCCCGCGCGCGCGACCTGGTCGAGCGCTTCTCGATCAGCGCGGCCTCGGTCGACGCCCCGATCTCCGCCCTCTCCGGCGGCAACGCCCAGAAGGCGGTCCTGGCCCGCGAACTGTCCCGTCACACCCCCGTGATCGTGGTGGAGGAGCCCACCCAGGGCGTGGACGTGGGCGCCCAGGAACGCATCCACACCCTGCTGGCCGAGGCCCGCGACCGCGGCCAGGCCGTGCTGCTCCAGTCCAGCGAACTCTCCGAGCTCCGGCTCCTGGCCGACCGCGTCCTCGTCATGTTCGAAGGCCGCGTAGTCGCCGAACTGAACGGCGCCACCGCCACCGAGGCGGCCCTCGGCCACGCCATGACCGGAGCCACCCCATGACCGGCACAACGGATATGTCCGACACCCCCGACGGCACTCGCCCCCCGGCAGCGGAACACACCCCTACCACTCCGAGCGGCGAAGCGAACCCCCCCTCCACACCCGGCACTCCCGGTGGTGAAGCGGACCGCCCCTCCCTCCCCGACGCTCCCCACGACGGAGCGGACCAGCCCTCCACGACCGGCGCTCCCCCTATTGGGGCGGAGCGATCCTCCCCACCCCAGCCATCCCCCGCCTTCCGGGTGTGGGGGGCCGTGGGGCGGGTAGCCGGGGCGGCGCCGGTGCTGGCGGTGGTGGGGGCGCTGGTGTTGACGACGTTGGTGATGGTCGTGGTGGGGGTGGATCCGGTGCTCGCTTATCCGGCGTTGGTGCGGGGGGCGGTGGCGGACGGGAACTTGGAGTACACCGTCGCGGCGTTCGTTCCGACGCTGGGGATGGCGCTGGCGTTCGCGTTGCCGTTGCGGGCGGGGGAGTTCAACCTCGGCGGGGACGGGCAGATGGCGGCGGGCGGGGTGGCGGCGGCGGGGGTGGCGCTGAGCGTGCCGCTGCCGGCGGGGGTCGCGGTCGTGGTGCCGCTGGTGGCCGCCGGGCTCGCGGGAGGGCTGGTGGCGGGGGTGTCGGCGCCGTTGCGGACGCGGCTCGGGCTGCCGGCCATCGTGACCACGCTGCTGATCAGCGCGCCGATGGTGTCGCTCGCCTCGTATCTCGTGCGCTTCCCGCTGGCCGAGCCGGACACCGGCATCGCGCAGACACCGCTGCTCCCGGACGCCGCGCACCTGCCCGCCCTGACCGAGGGCGGGTACGTCACGCTCGGGCTGC
This sequence comes from Sphaerisporangium aureirubrum, assembly GCF_042658925.1. Classification (NCBI taxonomy): domain Bacteria; kingdom Bacillati; phylum Actinomycetota; class Actinomycetes; order Streptosporangiales; family Streptosporangiaceae; genus Sphaerisporangium; species Sphaerisporangium aureirubrum. The sequence continues at coordinate 51,406 of NZ_JBHSRF010000003.1, read as the reverse complement.
CGCTGATCGTGCTGCTCACCCTCGCCTGGCTGTACGCCGACACCCGCACCGTCACGGGGTACGAGATCCGCGCGACCGGCCACAACCGGGAGTTCGCCCGCTACGGCGGCGTGCCGGTGGACCGCCTCGCGGCGGTGACGCTGGCCGCCGGGGGCGCGTTCGCCGGGCTGGTGGGCGGCCTGATCGTGCTCGGCCCGCCGTACCGCTTCGTGGACGGCGCCCTCACCGCCCCCGGCTACACCTTCACGGCGGTGGCGGCCGTGCTCCTCGCCACCGCGCGGCCGATCGCCGTGCCGTTCACCGTCGCGCTGCTCACCGTGCTCCAGGTCGGCGGCCAGGGCATGGAACGCGAGGCCGGGGTGCCGAGCCAGCTCACCCAGATCGTGCAGGGACTGATCATCGTGATCGTCGCGGTGGTCGCGACCGTGCGGCACCTGCGGCAGCGGAGGGCCGGATGAACATCCTGGAGTTCTCCTTCCTGTCGGCGGTGCTCACCGCCATGACGCCGGTCGTGCTGGCCGCGCTCGGCGGCCTGCTCTGCCAGGTCGCGGGCGTGTTCAACATCGCGCTGGAGGGCCAGCTGCTGTGGGGCGCCTTCACCGCCGTGGTGTTCAGCCACCTGAGCGGCAACGCCTGGATCGGCGTCGCGGGCGCCGTGCTCGCCACCGCGCTGTACGCGGCCCCGCTGTCGGTGTCCTCGGTGACGTTCCGCGCCGACCCCATCGTGGTCGCGGTCGGCACCAACCTGCTGGCCCTCGGCCTGACCGCTTTCCTGATGCGCCAGATCTTCGGCAGCGGCGGCACCTACACCTCCCCCGGCCTCGCGGGCCTGCCGACGCTCGCCGAGCTGGGCCTGGACGTCCCCGTGCTCGGCCCGCAGTCCCCGGTGGTGCCGTTCGCGCTGGTCCTGGTGGCCGCCGTCTCGTGGTGGCTGGCCCGCACCCGCTCGGGCCTGCGGCTGCGCGGCGCCGGGCAGCACCTGGACGCCGCCGCGGCGCTCGGCCTGCCGGTCACCGCCTACCGGCACGGCGTGGTGCTGGCCGCCGGCGCGCTGTGCGGCCTCGCCGGGGCCCAGCTCGCGCTCGGCAACGTCACGCTGTTCAGCGAGGGCATGAGCGCGGGCCGCGGCTGGGTGGCCGTGGTCGCCGTCATGCTCGGCGGGGTACGCCCCTACCGGGTGCTGCTCGCCTGCCTGCTGTTCGGCGCGGCCGAGGCGGTCGGTTTCCGGCTCCAGGGCGCGGGCCTGCCGCAACAGGCGGCGGACGCCGCACCATATGTGATCACCCTGCTCGCGCTGGTCCTGGCCGGTGTCGCGGCCCGGCGGCGCACGAAGGAGGCATCATGAGCACCCGCACCCCCCTGATGGACGACTCGGTCCGCTTCGCGGGCGACGCGGTGGAGATCCTCGACCGCCGGGTCTATCCCTTCGAGGTGCGCTGGGAGCGCTGCGCCACCAGCGAGGACGTCGCGGTGGCCATCGAGCGCATGGTCACCCAGAGCTCGGGCCCGCTGTTCGCCACCACCGCGGGCATGGTGCTGGCCGCCAGGGAGGCCCGGCACGAGCCGCCCGGCGCCGCCGCGGCGCGGCTGCGGGCCGCCGGAGACCGGCTGATCGCGACCCGGCCGACCAACAACCACATCCGCGACGCGGTGGCCGCCCTCCTGGCCGCCACCGCCGACGGGCCGCTCGCGAACGCCTCGGGCTCCGACCTCGTCCCGGCCGTGGAGGCCGCGGCGGCCGAGCACGACGCCGGGTACCGGGCGCACAGCGCGGCCCTCGGCGCGCACACGGCGGGCCTGCTGCCGGACGGCGCGCGGGTGCTCACCCACTGCTGGGCGGACGCCTACCTGATCGGGACGGTGCGGGCCGCGCAGGACGCGGGCAAGCGGCTGGAGTTCGTCTGCACCGAGACCCGGCCCTACCTGCAAGGAGCCAGGCTCACCGCCGCGACGCTCGTCGAGATGGGCTACCGTCCCACGCTGATCACCGACGGCATGGTGGCCGCCGCGCTGGCCGACGGGCTCGCCGACGTGGCGCTGACCGCCGCCGACCGGGTCACGCTCGACGGGCACGTGATCAACAAGGTCGGCACCCTCGGCGTCGCCCTCGCCGCCCGGCACGCCGGCGTGCCGTTCTACGCCATGGTCTCGGCGCCCGACCCCCAGGCCCCCACCGCCGCCGACGTGGCGATCGAGCACCGCGACGGCGACGAGGTGCTGCACGTGCTCGGCGCCCGCAGCGCCGCCGAAGGCGTCACCGGCTACTACCCGGCCTTCGACACCACCCCGCCGCACCTGGTCACCCGCATCGTGACCGCGCGCGGCGTCTACCGTCCAGAACATGTGAAAGAGGCTGTATGACCGAGGTCCGGCGCGTCGTCGTCGACACCGACACCGGGATCGACGACGCGCACACCCTGCTCTACCTGGCCGGGCGGCCGGACGCCGAGATCGTCGCCGTCACGTCGGTGTACGGCAACTGCGTCGAGGACGACGCGGTGCGCAACATCGGCTACGTGAACGCCCTGCTGGGGCTGGACGTGCCGGTGGCGCGCGGCGCGGCGGGCCCGCTGTCCGGCAACCCGCGCATCGCGCGGGCCGTGCACGGCAAGGACGGCCTCGGCGACGTCGGCTACGACCGGCCGCTGCCCGCCGTCATCGGGGAGAGCGCCGCCGAGCTGCTGGTGCGCCTCGGCCGCGAGCAGCCCGGGGAGCTGGACCTGCTGGCCCTCGGGCCGCTGACCAACCTGGCGCAGGCGCTGCGCCTGGACCCCGAGCTGTTCACCCGCTACCGCAGCGTGGTCGTGATGGGCGGCTCCGGGCCGTACGCGGCGCCCGGCACGCTGCTGATGGTGGACGCGAACATCAACAACGACCCGGCCGCCGCGGCCGAGGTGTTCGCCGCGCCGCGCCGCGAACTGGTGATGGTGGGCGTCAACGTGACCGCCACCACGATCCTGGACGAGCAGGCCATCGGGGTGCTGCGGGCCGCGGGGACGCCGGTGAGCAGGTTCGCCACCGAGATCCTCGAGGCCTACCTGGACTTCTACCAGAACGAGTGGGGGCGCAGGATCATCCCGCTGCACGACCCGCTCGCCGCGGGCATCCTGCTGGACCCGGGGTTCGCCACCGCCTGGGTGGACGGGCCGGTCAACGTGCTGAGCGACGGCTTCCTCAGCCGGGCGCGGCTGATGCGCACCCACGACGGGCTGCCGCCCGCGTTCCGGTACACGCCGGCGCCGCCCACCCGGGTCATCACCGCGGTGGACGCGCCGCGTTTCGTCGCCGACTTCGTGGAGGTACTGAGCCGATGAGCGAGCCCACCTGGATCGTGCTGGACATCGAGGGCACGACGAGTTCCACCGAGTCCGTGCACGTCGGCCTGTACGCGTACGCCCGCCCGCGCCTCGGGCCGTACATCGACGCGCACCGCGAGGACCCCGAGGTGGCCGCCGCCGTCAAGGAGACCGGCGGGGAGACCACCGAGGAGACCGTGGCGATCCTGCACGGCTGGATGGACGGCGACGTCAAGGCCACGCCGCTCAAGACGCTCCAGGGACGGATCTGGGCCGAGGGGTTCGCCGCCGGGGAGCTGAGCGCGCACTTCTTCGACGACGTGCCGCCCGTGCTGCGAGCGTGGCACGCGGCGGGGCGCCGGCTCGCGGTGTTCTCCTCGGGGTCGGTGGCCAGCCAGCGGCCGTGGTTCAGGCACACCACCGCGGGGGACCTGTCGCCGATGATCCTGCACCACTTCGACACGGTGAACGCCGGGCCGAAGCGGGAGGCCCCCTCCTACACCCGCATCGCGGAGGCCCTCGGCGCGCCGCCCGGCGAGCTGCTGTTCCTGTCCGACGTGCCCGCCGAACTGGACGCCGCGGCGGCGGCCGGGTGGCGGACCGTCGGGGTGCGCCGTCCCGGCGAGCCCAACGGCCAGGCGGACTTCGGCGCCCATCCCACCGTCGCGTCCTTCGAGGAGATCAAGTGAGCGGCCCTCCCACCGCCGAAGGAGTGTTCGGCGCGGGCGCCAGGCTCGCCGCCGAGGCCGCCCGGTTCACCTCGTTCGGCTGGATGCGCGGCACATCGGGCAACCTGTCTGAGGTGGTGTCGCGCGACCCGCTGCGGCTGGCCGTCACCGCCAGCGGGCTGGACAAGGGCGAGCTGACCGCGTCCGACGTGGCCGTGGTGGGCCCGGACGGCGCCTCTGTGGACGTCCCCGGCGTGACGCCGCTGGTGCCGTCCGCGGAGGCCGGGCTGCACGCCAGGGTCGCGGCGGTGACCGGCATGGACGCCGTCGTGCACGTGCACGCGCTGAACGCGGTCCTCGCGGGGCACCACTGGCCGAAGGGCGTGCGCCTGCGGGACGTCGAGACGCTCAAGGGCATCGGGCGGCTCGCGCACGACGACGAGGTGGTCATCCCGGTGATCGCCAACAGCCAGGACATGGACGAGCTCGGCGACCGCTTCGAGGCGGTGTACGACGCGGGGGTCCCGGCCGTGATCGTCGCCTCGCACGGGCTGTACACGTGGGGGCCTTCGCTGCACCGGGCGCGGCACGTCACCGAGTGCGTGGAGTGGCTGCTGGCGTACGCCATCGCCATCCGCTGACGGCCTTCCGGGGCCGGCGCGGGGTCTAGGCGACCGCGTCGGCCAGCAGGTCCCCCACGTGGGCGAAGGACGGCGCGGGGGCGACGAGCAGGTGGCGGGCGGCGTGCAGGACGCCGCGGATGGCCTTCACGCGCAGGTCCTCCGGGAGGGTCTGGATGTCGGCCACCCCGGAGAAGCCGATGACGCGGCGGGCCGCCTTCGCGGCGGCGAACGCCGCGGCGTCGGCGCGGACCTTGGCCAGGTAGCCCTCCAGCACGCCGTCGCCGTACACCCGGGGGTCGAGGCGGTCCGGCCACAGGGCGGTGAACTCGGTCTCGAACGCCTCCCAGGTCTCGGCGGCCAGGCCGAGCACCCATTCCGCGTGCGCCTCGTCCTTGAGGGCGAGGCCGCGGGCGGCGGCGAGGACGTAGTTGCCCCAGAGCGCGCCGATGTCGAAGCCCACCGGGCCGTAGAAGGCGAACTCGACGTCGAAGGCGCGGGTCGAGCGGGGGGCGCCGTCCGCGGCGGGGCGCACCAGGACCGAGCCGGTGTGCAGGTCGCCGTGGATCAGGGCCTCGGCGTGCGTCATGAAGGAGAGCTTGGCGAGGCCGATGGCCGTGCGGACCGCGGGGTCGCCCGCGTAGGCCGCCACGTCCTCCGCGTTGGCGGGCAGGATGCGGTTGTGCTCGTGCTCGATGTACGGCTCGGTGAAGACGAGGTCCTCGGTGATCTCGCACAGCTCGGGGTTCATCGACGCGGCGACGCCCGCCTTGTGCGCGTAGGGCCCCAGCCCGAACACCGACGTGCCGAACCCCACCCGGGCCACGTACCGGCCGAGGTCGCCCGCGACGCCCTCGTCCCTGCGCGCCTCGTTGAGCCTGCCGCGCCACACCTGGTGGTCGGACAGGTCCTCCATCGCCAGGACGTGGCGGTCCTCGTCCTCGTCGTACAGCGCGGGGACCAGGCCCGGCGCGACCCTGCCGTGCTCGGTGAGCACCCTCGCCTCGATGCGGTTGCGGTCGGGGGTGATGGGCCAGTCCGGGGCCACCCGGACGTACGGCATCGCCTGCTTGAGCACCACGCCGGGGCCGCCGCCCGCCTCCACGGCGAAGACGACGTTCATGTTGCCGTCGCCGACCTCGCGCACGGCCGTGATGCCCGCCGGGTCGACCGCCCTGGCCAGGGCGGGGCGTGCCGCGACGTAGGCGGGCACGGTGGCGGCGGTGAGCTTCTCGTACTGCTGTCCGGTGACGGTGGTCAACGAACGGTCCTTTCTCGACGTCCCGGCGTGAGGGTATAGCTGACGACGAGCGCGCCGACCAGCAGGGCGCCCTGGACGAAGGTCTGCGCGTAGTACGGGGCGTTGAGCATCGTCATGCCGTTGATCATCACACCGATGAACAACGCGCCGATGACGGTGCCCAGGGCGTTCGGCCGGTTGGCGCCGAGGACGGCGTGGCCGATGAGGGCGGCGGCCACCGACTGGAGCAGGTACGGGTCTCCGGCGCCCACGTCGCCGCGGCCCAGGCGAGCGGACAGCATGATGCCCGCGACGGCGGCGCACAGGCCCGAGACCACGTAGGCGAGGGCGCGGTACCTGGCCACTCTGATGCCCGCCAGCCGGGCTGCCTCGGCGTTGCCGCCGATGGCGTACAGGGCCCGGCCCCAGCGGGTGTGGACGAGCAGGACGTACACCGCTATCGCCAGCAGGGCGAAGACGATCACCGGCACCGGGACGGATCCTATGGTGCCGCCGCCGAGCCAGGTGAAGCCCTCGGTGTACTTGCCGGGGGCCGGGGCGTCGTTCACGGTCATGCCCGCGGAGACCGACTGGCCGGAGGTGAGGATCAGGGCCAGGCCCTGGAAGAGGAACATGGTGCCGAGGGTGGCCACCAGGTCGGGGACCCTGGCCACGACCGTGAGCAGGACGTTGACGCCCGCCACCAGCAGGCCGGTGACGAGGCCTGCCACGATGGCGGTGGCGCCGGTGAGGTTGAACCTGACCATGGTGAGGGCGGTCACCATCACCACGGCACCCACGCAGGCGCCGGCGGAGAGGTCGAAGCCTCCGGTGGTCATGGAGACGGTGACGCCGAGGGCCACCACGCCCACCACCGCGACCGACTGGAGGACGATCAGGGCGTTGGCGTAGGTGCCGAAGGCCGGCCTGAGCACGGCGAAGACGATCAGCATGGCGACGAGCACCGCCACGAGGCCGTACCGGTAGGCCACCTCGGCGGCCCTGGGACCTCGCCTTGGCCGGGGCTCTTCCGTGGCGCTCGCGGTCGCCTGCTGCGAGGTGGTCACTCCGTCTCCTCGTCGTTCACGGTGCCTGACATCACAGTGCCGGACATCAGGGTGGCCAGGCGTTCCGGGGTGGCCTCGGCGGCGGTCAGCTCACCGGTCAGCACTCCCTCGTGGAGCACCAGGATGCGGTCCGCCACCTCGACGATCTCCTGCGGGTCCGAGGAGGCGACGATCACCGCCAGGGGGGCGGCGTCCCTGATGACGCGTCCGATGTCCGCCCGCGCCCCCACGTCCACCCCCCGGAAGGGTTCGTCCAGCAACAGGACCTTGGGCCCCGTCTCCAGCCACCTGCCGACCACGACCTTCTGCTGGTTGCCCCCGGACAGCGTTTCTATCGCCGCTTCGATTCCCGCGCCGTTCCGGTTCCCGCCGAATCCCGGCCCGCGTACCCCGAACCGCTCGGCCACCCGCTGGGCGGCGGCGGTCTCCGACTTCCGCGACAGCAGTCCGAGCCGGCTGTGGGCCCACAGCGCGGGCAACGTCACGTGCGCCCTGATCGACCACCCCGGCACGATGGCCTGCGCGGACCGTTCCTCCGCCGCGAACGCCACCCCTGCCGTGACCGCGTCCTTGGGATGTCCGGGCCGGTACGGCTTCCCGTCCACCCGCATCTCTCCCGAGACGAGGCGTCGCGCTCCCCCGAGTTGCTCCAGCAACTCGGTCTTCCCAGCCCCCACCAGCCCGGTGACCCCGAGCACTTCCCCTTCCCGCACCTGAAGACTCAACGCGACCTTCCCCGGCCCCGTCCGCACCCCGGCCGCCTCCAGCACCACTGACGCTGTCTTGCCCGCCCTGGTAGGGCCCGGCGATGGCGGAGCGGCCGACGCGGACGGCTCCACTGACGCCGACCTGCCCGCTTCAGTGGGGGGCAGCCCTTTCGCGGCGATAGGCGTGCGCTCGGGGGTCATCGTGCTGTCCCGCTCCGGGGTAGCCGGGGGGTGGGGGGCGAAATCGCCGAGCATGGCTTCGACGATGGACTCTCGGGTAACGGGGGCGGTGAAGGTGCGGCGGAGGCGGCCGTCGCGGAGGACCATCACGCGGTCGCAGAGGGATTCGATCTCGGAGAGGTGGTGGGAGACGTAGAGGACGGCTACGCCGGTGGCGGCGGCGGTGCGGATCTTTTCGGCCAGGGCGCCGGCCTCGGTGGCGGAGAGGGTTGAGGTGGGTTCGTCGAGGATGAGGAGGCCGGCTTTGCGGGACAGGGCTCGGGCCAGGACGATCTGCTGGCGGGTGCTGGCGGGGAGGGACTCCACGGGGGCGTCCAGGGGGACGCTCAGGCCGGAGGAGCCGGCGATGGCGCGGGCCTTGGCGGTGATCCGGGCACGGGTGGTGAACCAGCCGCCGCGGTGGGCGATGGAGTCCAGGGTGAGGTTCTCGGCGACGGTGGTGCCGAAGACCACTCCGTCGTCGATGTTCTGGTGGACGGTCTGGACGCCGGCCGCCTGGGCGGCCAGGGGGTCGCCGGGGGTGAAGGGGTGCCCGGCGAGGGTGATGCCACCCGCCGTGGGGCGGGTGGCACCGGAGAGGATCTTGATCAGGGTCGACTTGCCCGCGCCGTTCGTGCCGATCAGCCCGACGATCTCGCCGGGCCGGACGTCGAGCGTGACGTCGTCCAGCGCCCGGGTCGCACCGTACGTCTTCGACAGGCCGGACACCGCGATCGCGGGCACGGTCACGACACGGCCTCGCCCACGCGGACCGCGCCCAGGGGACGCGGAGCGGTCACGAGGCCGAGCGGGAGACCTGCCACGGTCGCGAGGTGGAGCAGGGGACGTGCCATGGTCACGAGGCGGACCAGGGGACGTGGGCCACGTCGGGGGTCACCAGGGCGGGGACGGCCTGGGTCAGCTGGGTGATGTTGGTGATCTTGCCGTCGCGGAGTTGCTGCTGGGTCACCAGGGCCGGGGGGACCATCAGGGCGGGGTCGACCTGTTCGCCGGCCACCAGGAGGGCGGCGGCGCGGACGGCCACCCGGCCCACGTTGGAGGGGTCGGTGGTGGAGGTGGCGACCCAGGGGCTGTTCGGCTCGGTCATGACGCCGATGTCGGCGGTGGAGATGTCGGCGCCGTAGACCTTGACCTTGCTCTGGAGGCCCAGCTCCTTGACGGCCAGGGTGGCGCCCTTGGCGAACTCGTCGTAGGGCGCGAAGATCGCCTTGGTCCCGGGGTTGGCCTGGAGGGCGGCCTTGGCCTGGTCGGCGACGGCGGAGGCGGTGGAGCTGTTGACCACGCCGATCTGGGCGACCTGCTTGATGCCGGGGTTGTCCGTCTTGAACTTCGTCCAGGTCTCGTTACGCCGGTCCAGGGGCGCGAAACCGGCGACGTACACGTAGATGACGTCCCCGGACCCGCCGGTGTCGGCCTTGAGCGCCCCGAGGGCCTGCTCGGCGATCTGGTGGTCGTCCTGGGAGAGCGCGACGGCCTTGGGCGTGCCGGGGTCGACGTCGAACGCCACCAGCGGGATGTCCGCGTCGGCGGCCTTCTTGATCGCCGGCTGGACGGTCTGCGCGAACCCGTGGTCCACGATGATCGCGTCGGCCTTCTGGTTGACGGCCTGCTCCAGGTTGAGCGCCTGCTTGTCGTTGTTGCCGTCGCCGCTGGAGATCTGCAGCGTCACGTTCAGCGCCTTGGCCTCGGCCTCGGCACCGGCCAGCCACTGCTCGAAATAGTCGCCCGAGGAGAGCTGCCGTACCAGGGCGATCTTGACGTCGCCGGAGGCGAACTTCGCCGGTACGGACGCGGCCGGGCTCGCGGGCGCCGCCGTGGTGGCGGGCGCGGAGGTGGCGGGAGTAGCGGAGCTGGAGGGGCCCTGGGAGCAGCCGGCGAGCGCCAGGGCGCTCAGCACGAGGGAGGTCCCGAGGAGTCTTACGCGGATCACATGCGGATGTTAGGCGCAGCTCACCCCTATTGTCTACTTTTTGTGTAGGATTTAGGTAGTTGTCCGGATGGGAGCACAATCGAGCCATGACTTACCTGAACGTGTACACCGACAGCGACAGCCCCGAGACGGTCCTCACCACCGAGGACCCCGCCGAGATCGCCGCCGCCCTCAAGGAGATCGACGTCCTGCTCCGCCACTGGGCCGTCGCCGACATCCCCGCGGGAGCCGGCCAGGAGGAGATCCTCGAGGCCTACCGCGACGAGGTGGCCCGCGTCGTCGCCGAGGAGGGCTACACCTTCGTCGACGTCGCCCAGCTGCACCCCGACGACTCGGCCGACTGGCCCGAGCGCGCCGCCGGGGCCCGGCAGAAGTTCCTCAACGAGCACACCCACGACGACGACGAGGTCCGCTTCTTCGTCAGCGGCTCGGGGATCTTCTACCTGCACGTCGACGGCAAGGTGCACGCCGTGCTGTGCGAGCCCGGCGACCTGCTGAGCGTCCCGGCGAACACCACCCACTGGTTCGACATGGGCACCACCCCGGACTTCACCGCCATCCGCTTCTTCCACGACGACGACGGCTGGGTGGGGAACTTCACCGGGGACCCCCTTTCCTCGCGGATCCCCGACTTCGACACGATCGTCGCCGGCCGCCGCTGACGGGCACACCGAAGACCACGGGCCGGCGCCGTTCAGGGGAGGCCGCCGGCCCGTGCCGCCGTTCCCGGGTCGCGGCCGGGAACGGCTCAGGCCTCAGGACGTGAACGGCACCAGCGCCGGGCGGTCGGCGGGCCGGGCGGGGTGGCGCCACAGGCCGCGCCGCTCCAGCAGGGGCAGCACGCCCTCGCCGAACCAGTACGCCTCCTCCAGGTGCGGGTAGCCGGACAGCACGAACTCGTCGATGCCGATGGCGTGGTACTCGGCGATCTTGTCGGCGACCTGCTCGTGGCTGCCCACCAGCGCCGTCCCCGCCCCGCCGCGCACCAGGCCCACGCCAGCCCACAGGTTGGGCGAGATCTCCAGGCCGTCCCGTGCGCCGCCGTGCAGCTCCAGCATGCGCCGCTGCCCCTCGGACTCGCTGCGCCGCAGTCCCGCCTGCACCTTCTCGATGGTCGCCGGGTCGATGCCGTCCAGCAGCCGCGCGGCCTGCGCCCACGCCTCCTCCGCGGTGTCGCGGGTGATGACGTGCAGCCGGATGCCGAACCGCAGGGCACGCCCCTCGTCGGCGGCCAGCCCCATGATCCACTGGATCTTCTCGGCGACGGCGTCCGGCGGCTCGCCCCAGGTCAGGTACACGTCGGTGTGCCGCGCCGCCACCGGCCCCGCCGCGGCGGACGAGCCGCCGAAGTACAGCGGCGGCACGGGGTCGGGCAGCCGGGCCAGCTTGGCGCCCTCCACCCGCAGGTGCCTGCCCTCATGGGAGACCGTCTCGCCGCGCCACAGCTCCCGCACGATGTGCAGGAACTCGGCGGTGCGCTCGTACCGGGCGTCCTTGTCCAGGAAGTCGCCGTAGGCGCGCTGCTCGTGGGTCTCGCCGCCGGTGACGACGTTCAGCAGGAGCCTGCCCTCGGACTGCCACTGGTAGGTGGCCGCCATCTGCGCGGCCAGCGTCGGGCTGACGAAGCCGGGCCGGAACGCGACGAGGAACTTCAGCCGCTCGGTGGACGCCACCAGGAACGCCGTGCTCAGCCACGCGTCCTCGCACCAGGAGCCGGTCGGCGTCAGCGCGCCCTCGAAGCCCATGTCCTCGGCGGCGCGGGCGATCTGGCCGAGATAGCTCCGCGTCGGCGGGCGATCCCCGCCGGCGACCCCGGCGGGCAGCCCGTGGCCGCCCCCGACGATGTAGCGGCTGTCGCCGTTGGTGGGCAGGAACCAGAGGAACTTCATCAGACGACTCCGTGTCTCGGCGGGCGGGTGCCGTTGAGCGTGTACCTGCCGATGTGCTGGATCTTCCAGCGCACCGGGTCGTGCAGGGTGTGCGTCCTGGCGTTGCGCCAGTGCCGGTTCAGGTTGAGGCCCTCCAGGCTGGAGCGGGTGCCGGAGACCTCGAACACGGCGTCGGCCAGCTCGATGGCGGTGCCGTCGGAGTGCGCCTTGGCGACGGCCACCGCGATGGACGCCGCCGCCGCGCTGTCGTCGGTGAGCCCGGCTCTGGCCGTGTCGACGGCCCGTCCCGCCTCGGCGAGCAGCGCCTCGGCGGCGCGCAGCCGCACGGTGAGCTCGCCGAAACGCTGGACGAGCAGGGGGTCCTCCGCGGCGGTGGCGGCGCCGCTCTCGAACCACGGCCGCGACTTGGTGCGGACGAACTCGGCGGCGTCGCGCAGGGCGGCCCCGGCGATGCCGACGTCGATGGCGGCGTGGATTAGCTGAGCGTAGGCGCCGTGCAACTGAGGTCCGGTGAAGGTCAGGTGGTGGGGCACGACGCGCTCGGCGGGCACGCGGACGCCGTCCAGCCGGACGGTGCCGCTGGCGGTGGTGCGCTGCCCCATCCCGGCCCAGTCGTCCACGACCGTGAGGCCCGGGGCGCCGGCGGGCACGTACGCCACGTGGAGCCGTTCGTCGTCGCCCACGGCGAGGACGGGGATCCAGTGGGCGAACAGCGCGCCGGTGCTGTAGTGCTTCTCCCCCGTGAGCACGTAGCCGCCCTCGCCGTCGGCGCGCAGCCGGGTGCGGTAGTCCTGGACGTGCTTGGTGCCCGCCTCGGACTGCGCGTTGCCGAACCGGCGCCCGGCGAGCACCTCGCCGTACAGGAAGCGGCGCTGCTCGTCGGTGCCCTGCCAGCGCAGCACGTTGACGTAGACGAAGTGGCTCTGCGGGATCTGCGCGACGTTCGGGTCGCCCTGCGCGAGCAGCCGGATCACCTCGGCCAGCGTCACCGCGGTCACGTCGGCGCCGCCGTGCTCGCGCGGCACGGTGATCGCGAGCAGGCCGCTGTCCGACAGCCGGTCCAGCTCGGCGAGGGGCAGCCTGCGGCCGGCGTCCCGTTCCGCGGCGTCCTTGGCGAGGTATTCGGACAGTTCCGCGGCCACCTCGACGGCCTCGGCATCGGATCCGATCACGTGCGTCATCCCACTACCCGCCCCCTACACCCGGCTATTACCTAGGTACACGGTAGGAATACTAGGTTTTACCTGTCAATATAGTGACATATCCCCCCGTCCAGGTCGGCCGCGACCTGGGGTAGCGTTGACAGTCAACTCCGTATTTCCTACTGTTTATGTAGGTAATCGGGTCCGGGTCCTGGAGGCTGGAAGTGGTGAAAGTACTCGACCATCCGGCACTCGACCTGTCCCCCACCCGGCTGCCCGCAGGTCAGCCCGTCATCGTGCGCGGGATGGGCTCCGGCTTCTCCCGGCTGCTCACCGTGCTCACCGAGGGCCGTGGCGGCACGTTCTCCCGGGACCGGCACGGCGGGGTGACCTATCTGCCGGCCGGCGCCGAGCCGGTGATCCTCGTGGGCTCCGGACGGGGTGTGCCGTGCCGCGCGGCGACCAGGTATCCCCTGGCGGCCGGCCCGGTCCCGGTGCCGAGGTTCGCCGTGCCGGAGGCGCTGCCCCGCGTGACGTCCCGGTGGCGCCGCGACGTGTGGCCGCTGGTGGCCAAGGACCTGACCTACGCCTACTACCACGAGCTGCTGGCGGGCCACCCGGAGCGAGCGCGCGTGGGCTGGGCGGAGTTCGCCGAGGCGTACGCCGCGGAGGAGTGGTCCAGCGTGGCGATGCGCGCCCTGATCCGCCGGGCCGTCCCTCGCTTCGCCGACCGCCTCAACCTCGCCCGCCTGGACCGCCCCCTGGACGGCATCAAGTTCGGCGACCCGGCCGGGCTCCAGCGCTGGATGCACGGCTACCTGGACGCCGACATCACCCGCCGCACCGACCCCGCCGGCAGCGCCGACCTGGCCCTCGCCCACGCGGCCCGCGCGCTGCGCGACTCCCTCGGCGACACGCACGGCGACCCGTGGCTGGACGGCTTCGCCCACTTCACCGCCGACGGCCCGCCCCCGGCGTGGCTCGCCGAGCTGCAGTCGCTCGCCGCGGCCGGGGTCGTCGTCTTCCTCGGCGCGAACCTCCAGGTCCGCCCGGACGGGAACGGCATGTGGCGCGCGGCGGGGACCACTCTCCCCGGGGGTGTCCAGGCCCACGTCGCGCTGGACACCCGGGGGATCGTGGAGAAGCAGGAGGAGTACCGCTAGGGGACGTCGCCCGCCCGGTCGACGATGCCCCTGGTCACCTCCGCCCAGGCGGCGATCAGCTGCCCTCCCGCGTCCGATCTCCTGCCGCCCAGGTAGGCGTAGCCGTCCGGGTCGACGATGATCTCTTGCCGTTGTCCGTCCGGGTGGTCCAGGTACACCCCCACGCCCTCGCGTCCGGTCAGGCTCCGGACGTTCTGTTCCAGCGCGACACCCCGGAGCATGGACAGGACGGTGTAGAGCGCGGCGCGCAGGCGCGGCGGCGGGCCCCCCTCCTGGAGGAGGAGCTGGATCTGGCCGAAGGCCGTCACCTCGTCCGGGAGATGGGGGTGGGGCTCCCGGTCGGCGCGCAGCCGGTCGGAGAGGGCGGCCGGGTCCAGCGGGAGGGACCGCACGTAGGCGGCGTCCCAGCGGGGAGGCGGGAACGACGGGTCCAGGGCGGACGTGACGACCTCGCCGCCGCCGGCGGGACGGGGCGCGCCGGCGCGGTCGCCGCCGGTATGACGGTGGGCCACCTGGGTGCCGTCGCCCTTGCGCCAGCGTTCGTAGGTCTGTACCGAGCCCGGCCCCCGCTCGGGCTGGTACGTCAGGCCCTTGATGTAGAGCCACTGATCGGCCCGTGGATACATGTCCGCCCCTTCGGCCGCCGCCGCCCGGGTGGCTCCCGCGGCCAGCGTCTCCACCGCCGCCGCCGGGGTCCAGGCCGCGTGCGGCGGGACCCGGTCGTCGTCGAGCGCCCGCACCACCGTCACGCCCGCGATCACCGAGAGGCCGAGGGCGCCGGCGAGCGCCACCCGGGGCAGCACAGACCGAGGACGCCGCCGGGGGGACGTGAGGGTCGTCGCGGCGACCACGCGGGCCCGTGCCCCGGCCAGGGCGGCGGGGTCCGCGGGCATCTCGGCGCGCAGGTCCCTGATCAGGTCGAGGTCGTTCATGAGGTCTCCAGGGTGCGGGCGACCTTGCGGCGGGCGCGGGACAGGCGGGAGCGGACCGTGCCGACGGGGACGGCCAGGGCGCGGGCCGCCTTCTCGTAGGTGAGGTCGCCCCAGGCGATGAGCAGCAGGACGTCGCGCTCGCCGGGGGTGAGGCGGGCCAGGGCGGCGGCGAGGCTCCGGCGGGTGGCGACGGCGGACACGCGGGCGATCACCCGCTCGTCGACCGCCGCCACCACCGGGTCCACGCCGGTGCGGGCCAGCGCCCGGTACGCCCGCACCTCCGCCCTGCGGTGGCCGCCGATGACGTTGGTGGTGATCCCGTACAGCCAGGGCAGCGCGTCGGGACGGCCGAGGTCATAGGTGTGCCGGCGCTCGAAGGCCCTGGTGAACGCCTCGGCCACCACGTCCTCGGCGTGCTGGGGGCCGAGGCGCCGTACGGCGTAGCGGTGCAGCGCGGCGGCGTGCCGGTCGAACAGCTCGGCGAAGCGCTCCGGGGCGCGCAGCGACGCCTCGATGACCGAGGAGTCGGGCGGCTCCGTGGTGCCGTCCGCGGGGGGCCGCGCCACGGCCGTCGAAGGAGGATCCGCCAAGACGAGCTCCCGTTCCGAAGTGATTGTCACAACGGTCCTTTAGCCGCAGGGCCGCGTGGAGTTCCCGGAAGACCCCGGCCCGCCGCCTCAAGTGCCCGCTACCCCGCGCGGACGATGGTCTCCTGCAGCTCGGTCACGTAGTCCTCGGGGTTCCCGTGGCCGTACTGCACGTAGACCTCGCGGGCGAAGCCGGTGCTCCGGTAGCCGTTCTCCTCGATCCACTTGGCGAGCTGCTGCATGGTGCCGTCCACGTTGTCCATCAGGCCGTGGTGGATGATCGTCGCGGCCTGCTCGATGGGTGGCAGGTCGACCACGTCGAAGTCGTACGTCCTGGCGGGGTCGAGGCTCACCTGGAAGCCCGCGTGCACGCGCACGCCTTCGCCGGCCTCCTCGTAGTACGCGATACCGGGACCGGTGAAGGTGAGCCCGGCCTCCTCGACGCGCTTGGCCAGCTCCATGTACAGCGGCTGGATCACCGGCCCGATGTGCTCGGACTCGTAGCTCTTCGCCACGTCGCTCAGCTCGGCCAGGCGCACCGCGGGCACACTCTTGACGACGACATCCGTGGGCATGACGCCCTCCTTCTCGATGAGCCGGAGCCTCGCCTCGACGCGGGTCAGCCGCTGGGTGTCGACGGCCACCTGGGCCGCCAGCTCCGCGCGGCGCAGCCGCAGCATGCCGTGCAGCTCCTCCATGCCGACCTTCTCCTCGAGGATCAGCCCCACCTGCTGGAGGGTGAGGCCGAGTTCCTTGAGGGCGATCAGCCGGTTGAGCCGGGACAACTGCGCGGCCTCGTAGTAGCGGTACCCGCTGGCGGGGTCGACCCGCGCGGGCCTGAGCAGGCCGAGGGCGTCGTAGTGCCGCAGCATGCGGACCGACACCCGCCCGATGCGGGCGAAGTCTCCGATGTTGAACATGATGTCTCCGGTTTACGGCCTGACACGGTGTCAGGGTCAACACTGCCAGCCCGCGGCCCGGACCTCACGCCCGCAGCCGTGCCCGCGTCGCCAGATCCAGCGGGTAGTCACGCGGCTCGGCGTGCCGCCGCAGCATACGGCGGTGCATCTCGGCCAGCGGCTCCTGCGCGAAGCCGGTGGCGCGCCAGTCCTCGAACGTGATGCCGAACCCGAGGTGGGTCCACAGCGACGCGTTGTGCTCCTCGTGCTCCCCGAAACTCTCCAGGAACACGACGGGGGTGGCGCAGTGGAAGGCGTCGAGCAGGGTGCCGCCGCCCGGCTTGGAGATGACGGCCCGCGCCTCGCGGACCAGGGTGAGCGACCCGTGGTGCCGTTCGTGCCGGGCGTACTCCGGCGGCTCCCCGCCGACGATCTCCCCGAACGGCGGGAAGCCGCCGTCCCGCCACGGGCTCCAGGCGGGGTCCATCATGAAGAACCGGGTGCCGGGGGCGCCCCCGGTGGAGTCCTCCAGGGCGGGCACCACGACGTCCAGGGACGTCCCCAGGGCGGCCAGCTCCCCCGCGTACTCGCGGTAGGTGCCCATGCACCACCCGCCGCCGTGCGCGACGAACCGGTCGCGACGCGCGGACCACGGCAGGGGCAGGCTGTCGGAGGGCGGGATCGTCCAGGGGATCGCGGCGTTCGCGGCGTCGAACAGCCAGATCTCCCGGTGCGCGGGCGACTCCCGCTGACGGGCGAAGGACGGCGACCGCACCGAGTCCATGTGGCACACGTCCACCTCGACCCGACCTTCGCTCCCGGCGGCGTACCGGTCCGCCACCGGGAGCCAGAACCCGCCGAGGACCACCAGGCGGGTCACGCCGTGGGCCCGCCACTCGCGCAGCAGCCCGTCCACGGCCGCCGGGTCGAACGCCTCGGACAGGTTGCGGAACAGCCGCTGCCCGAGCCGCGCGTAGCGGAAGTCCCGCTGGTACGCCTGTTTGCTCGCCGCGATCCGCTCCCGCCGTTCCTCCGGCCAGGACGCCTCGAACACGTCCACCCGGCTGCGCACCCCGCGCTCGGCCAGGCGGCGGCTCAGCAGCAGCCCGGGGACATGCGCGCCGAGCCCCGGGCCGGAGGTCAGGATCGCGATCACGTGTGCACGGGGCCGTGCGACAGCACGAACTCGCAGAAGGCCCGCACCGAGTACAGCCCGTCGATCTCCAGCCGGTCGAAGTCCAGCTCCAGGTCGTACTCGTCCTCGACGGTGAGCAGGAAGCCGATCAGCTGGACCGAGTCCAGCCCGAGGCCCTGGATGATGTCGTCGTCGTCGCCGATGTGCTCGGCCATCGTCTCGTCGCCGAGAGCCCGCGCGAGCAGCTGCTTCACCCTGACCAGCACCTGGTCCATCTGTCACACTCCGTTCTCGTAGAGCAGGAAGCACTTGGAGCAGACCGGCATGAGCCCGGTGGAGCGCAGGACCGAGCGCACCCGCCGGAAGGTCTCGCCGTGCCACACGTCGGCGACCGAGCCCTCGCCCATCTCGCCGACCACGAACTCGGGGAAGAACTTGCAGGAGCTCACCTTGCCGTCGGCGTGCACCTCCAGGCGGTTGGACACCGCGAGGCACTTGGAGCGCTGCGCGACCGGGCTGGTGCGGCCGATCACGAAGTCGGTGACGTCGCCGAGGGTGACCTCCGGCTGGTAGCGGATCCAGACCCGCCAGACGCGCTCCGCCAGCCTGCGCATCGACTCGTGCAGCACCGGGACGTTCTCGGGGGCGATGTGGTAGGTGTACGAGTGCCAGGTGGCGGTGCCGGGGGCGGGGGGCGTGCCCAGCCAGGCGAAGTCGCGGGCGTACACCTCGTCCATCTGCGCGGCGACCTCGGGGCTGATGAACCACGGCAACTGGAAGTACACCGAGTGCACGCCGAGGTCCTCGGCCCACTCCATGAACTCGTACAACTTGCCCACGGTCTCGTTGCTGACCATGCAGTTGACGGTCAGCTCGCCCTTGTACTCGCCGCTGCGCCGCAGGTCCAGCACGGCCCTGATGTTGTCGACGGTCCTGTCGAACGACCGGGGGCCGCGCAGCGCCTCGTGGTCGGCGCCGAGGCCGTCCAGGCTGACCGTGAGGTTGAGGTTGTCGCCGAGCCGCAGCAGGTGCGGCAGGTTGCGCTTGATCAGCAGGCCGTTGGTGCAGATGTTGACCTTGCGCGGGTAGCGCTCCAGCAGCTCCGTCAGCTCGGGCAGCCTGCGGTACATCAACGGCTCGCCGCCCCACAGGAACGTCTTCGGCTTCAGCTCCGCGGTCTCCCTGAGCAGCCGCTCAAGGATCGCGAGGTCCAGCTCGTTGCGGACCTTCTCGATGCCGAACTCGCGGAAGAAGCCCTGCTCGTTCCACTGGTAGCAGTGGGTGCAGCGCAGGTTGCAGGCGTAGGTCAGCTGGAGGCTGAGCTCCTGCGGCAGGTCGGTGGCGTAGCCGGCGTCCTCGCCGATCCGGCGCCGGGTCTTGGACCGCAGCGCGGCCTTGCGCTTGACGTCGGCGAACTCCACCGGGGTCAGCGTCCTGCTTGATCGGTTCTCGGTGAAGAGTCGATCGCTCTGGGGTGTCACGTGGATCTCCCGGGGGCTCGTGCTCGTGCTCGAAAAGGGAGGCCGCTAACCGGCCGCGTAGGCGGTGGCCTGCACGCCGTACAGGGCGGCGTAGTCACCGCCCGCCGCCAGCAGCTCCTCGTGCGTGCCGGCCTCGGTCAGCCTGCCGTGCGCCATGACCAGGATCAGATCGGCCTCGGCGACGGTGGAGAACCTGTGCGACACGATGACGGTGATCGCCCCGGTGGCCGCCGCGATGGCGCGCGACCGCCGGATGTACCCGGTGAACACGGCGTGCTCGCTGGGCGCGTCCAGCGAGGCCGTCGGTTCGTCGAGGATGAACAGCAACGGCGCCGGGCGCGCGCAGGCCCGGGCGAGGGCGACCTTCTGCCACTGGCCCTCCGACAGCTCGACGCCGCCGAACCGGGCGCCGAGCAGGGTGGCGCCGCCGTCCGGCAGCCGCGCCACCAGCTCGTCCGCGCCGGCGGCCTCGACCGCCGCCACCAGGTCGCGGGGCGGGGCGCCCATGGTGACCGCGTCGGCGAAGGTGGTCTGGTACCTGCCGAAGTCCTGGAAGGCGGCGCTCGACGCCGCCCGCCACCCGGCGGTGTCCAGCCGTTCCAGGTCGGCGCCATCGACGGTGATCCTTCCCGAGGCGGGCCGGTAGAGCTTGGCGAGCAGCTTCACCAGCGTGGTCTTGCCGGAGCCGTACTCGCCGACCAGCGCGACCACCGACCCGGCGGGCAGCACGGCGGACACCTCCCGCACCGCGGGCTCCGCGGCGCCCGGGTAGGCGAAGGTCACCCCGGACAGCTCGATGCCCGAGCGCAGCCGCTCCGGCGGAACCTGTCCGGCGGTGGCGGCGTGCCCGGCGGCGTAGTCGCGCAGCCACAGGTACGGCGCCAGCACCCGGCGGTGGCCGCCCGCCTGGGCCGAGCGGCGCAGCACCGCCTCGACGACCCCGCGCAGCTGCGCGCCCACCGTCGCGGCCAGCACGATCTGGCCGGGGGAGCCGGTGGAGGCGACCAGGGCGATGGCCCCGGCGAACCCCGTGGCGAACACCACCCACCCGGCCGACGACCACGCCGCGGCGGCCAGCGCGGCGCGGAACCGGACGGCCGTGGCCCGCCGCCACGCCTCGGCCTGCGACGCCAGCAGGTCGCCCGCCGCCGCGCCGGTGCGCACCTCGGCGAGCGCGGCGGGCTCCACGCAGACGTCCCGGTACAGGTGCCGGTGCA
The DNA here is from genome assembly GCF_042658925.1 of Sphaerisporangium aureirubrum. Taxonomy (NCBI): domain Bacteria; kingdom Bacillati; phylum Actinomycetota; class Actinomycetes; order Streptosporangiales; family Streptosporangiaceae; genus Sphaerisporangium; species Sphaerisporangium aureirubrum. The sequence continues at coordinate 31,193 of NZ_JBHSRF010000003.1, read as the reverse complement.
GCCGCAGGTCGGGGGCGGAGGCCAGGTCGGCGGCGGCGACGCCGCGCTTGCCCCGCCGTTCCAGCCACAGCTGCCCGGCGGCGCAGGCCAGCAGGAGCAGCAGCCACGGGTTGACGCTGCCGAGCACGGCCAGCGTGACGGCGAGGCCGAGCGCGGACGCCACGGCCTGGAGCACCGCCCACGCGGAGTCCACGATGGCGCCGCTCCTGCCGCGCAGCGCGGTGACACGGTCGAGGAACTCCGGCCGTTCCAGGTGCTCGATGCCCGGCAGGCCGGCGCAGATCCCCATGATCTCCGGCTCCACGCGGGACAGGCTGACCCGTTCGACCAGCTTGACCGTCATCAGGTGGACGAGGTGGCCGAGGCCCCAGTGCGCGCCGAACGCCAGGGCCGCGCCGGTCGCGCCGATCACGACGGCCGTGCGGTCGCCCGCCTGGACCGCGTCCACGAGAACCTTCAGCGTGAGGCCGAGCGCGGCGACGGCGCCGGTGGTGACGAGGGTCGCGGCGAGCAGGGTCGCGGTGGCGCGGGGACGCTCGCGCCAGCACAGCGCCATCATCATGCGCCACACCCGCGGGTAGCCGGTCATCGCACGCCCCCCGCTTCCAGCCGGTCGTCGTAGCCCTCGGCGAAGCGGCGGGACTGGAGGAGCCACATCGCGGCGTAGCGGCCGCCCATGGCCATCAGCTCGTCGTGGGTGCCGGACTCGGCGATGCGGCCGCCGTCCAGCAGCACGATGCGGTCGGCCTGCCGCACCGTCGCCAGGCGGTGCGAGATCAGCACGACGCTGCGGCCCCGGACGATTCCCGCCAGGCGCTGGAACAGCTCGTGCTCGGTGCGGACGTCCAGGTGGGCGGTGGGCTCGTCCAGCACCAGCACGCGGGCCCTGGTGCGGATCGCGTACAGGGCGCGGGCCAGCGCGACGAGCTGCCACTGGCCGCCGGACAGGTCGACCCCGCCGGGCTGGGCGGTGGACAGCGGCGCCCCGTCCAGCCGCGCAGCCAGCGCGGCGAGGCCCGCGTCCCGTACGGCCCCTTCCCTGGCGGCCACGTCCGCCTCCCCGAGGGCGACGTTCCGCTCCAGCGGGAGGTGGTACCTGACGAAGCCCTGGTGCACCACGGCCAGCCGGGACGCCCAGCCGGGGAGGTCCGCGACGTCGGCGCCGTCCGCGGTGATCCGCCCGGCGTCCGGCCGGTACAGCCCCGCCAGCAGCGTCGTCAGCGTCGACTTGCCCGCGCCGTTCAACCCCACCACGGCCAGCAGCTCCCCCGGCCTGATCTCCAGGTCCAGCCCGTCCAGGACGGGCCGCGCCGTCCCGGGATAGGCGAACCGCACCCCTTCGAACCGGATCAGCGGCGGCCGTTCCGGCACCGCGGCCGCCTCCCGCGCGGCCCCGTCGCGGTCCGCGCCCTCGGCGGGGGCCAGGAGGTGTTCCAGGTCGCGGGCCGCGCGGAACACCGGGAGGGCGCCTTCGAGGGAGATGATGTCGCCGGTGCCGGCGACGACCACGTACGTGGACCAGGAGGCGGTGAACACGGCGGCGGCGAGGGCGAGCGAGCCGTGGCCGTCGACCGTGCCGAGGCCGACCCACACGTAGACCACGGCGAGGGGCACCACGGCCAGCACGACGCGCAGCCAGTGGTCGCGCATGACACGGCGGTCGTCGGCCCACAGCGGCTCCAGGTGGGCCAGCACGTGCCGCCGGTAGTGCGCGAGCACCCAGTCCGCCGCGCCGAACACCCGCAGTTCCTTGCCCTCCGCGGGCGCGGACGTGACACCGGCCCAGTACTCGAACCACCTGCGGTCCCCGACGCTGGCCAGCCAGACCCGGAAGTGCCGGATCCAGCCCTGCCCGATGAGCGCGCGCACCGCCAGCGCCGGGAGCACCACGGCGGGGACCAGCCACCACGACCAGGCGGCGAGCACGGCGGCGCACAGCACCAGGCCGAGGTAGCGCATCAGCGTGCTGAGCTGGGCGAGCGCGCCGTCGGCGGGCGTCTTGGTGGCCCAGTCGTCCGGCTCGGCGGTCGCGACGGCCATCAGGCTCCGCACCCGCTGGCGTTCCACCAGGTCGAGCGTCGCGGCCCCCAGGGCGAGCGCGGCGATCCTGGTGCGGAACGCGCCGTCGATGCGGGCGGACGCCAGCAGGGTGAGCGGCTGCTGGAACGACAACGCCAGCTGCCCGGCGAGCACCACCCCGCCCATGGCCAGCGCCGCCGTCAGCGCGTCCGTCCCACCCGAGCGCAGCACGTACGCCATGGTGACCGCCGTCACGGGGGGCGCCACGGCGTTCACCAGCAGGATCACGCCGAGCCCGGCGAGCGGCGCCGGGCCGGCGGCGCGCAGGAACGACAACAGGGCGATCCGCTCCCGCATCTTCCGCCTTTCCGTCCGCCTAGGGCTGCCGCGCACCGGCCTTGAGCACGTCGAACTGCTTGAGCAGCATCCGGCCGGTGTACTCGTGCTGCTCCCTGACCGCCTCTCCTTCGAACCCGCGCGGGCCCACCTCGACCAGCATGATCAGGTACAGGTAGATCCGGTACAGCGCGAGCCGGGCCCGGGCGCCCCGGGTGAACGCCGCCGGCCCGCCGGCCTCCCGGTACCCGCCCACCAGGTCCTCGTCCGTCTCGCTGGTGCCGAACACGTCCAGCGAGACGAAGTCCGCCAGCGGGTCGCCCCAGAAGGCCCGTTCGTGGTCCACCAGCCCGGCGATCCTCGGCCGGTCGCCGTCCAGGTCGAGCAGGACGTTGCCCGGCCACAGGTCGAAGTGCACGAGCACCGGTGTGCCCGCCTCGTCCAGCGCCCCGGCGTGCGCGCGCACGACGGCCGCGATCTCCGGCACCGGCATCGGCAGGTCCGCCCGGTGGCGGGTGCCGTCGGCGAGGATCGCGTCGACCATGGCGAGGAACGCGGCCCGCCAGGTGGGCCCGGCCAGCCCCGGGGACTGCGGGTAGCCGTACGTGGTGCCGGTGATGGCGTGCAGGGCGGCGACGTGGCGGCCGAGCTCGGCACGCAGCTCCCGCCTGGCGGCGTCCTTGAGGGACTCGCGGACGCGGTACCACGGGACGCCGTCCACGGCCGTCATGATCAGGAACGGGGCGGCGCCGTCCAGGTCGGCGTGCAGCAGGGTGGGCATCGGGACGCCGGTGGCGGCGGCGAGCTCGTAGAAGAGGGCCTCGGTGCGGATGATGTCCCGCTCGTAGGTGAGCAGTTCCACCTCGGGCGGCGGGGCGAGCTTGAGCACCACGTCGTCCCCGTCGCGCATCCGGGCCCGCCACAGGGCGGCGTACGAGCCGTCCTTGAGCTCCCGCTGGGACGTCACGGGCCTGCCGAGCGCACCCGTGATCAGCTCGGCCACCTGTTCGGGGCGCAGCCGCCGCTTGGTGTGCACCATCACCGGCCTCCCTCGTCGTGCGCCCGCAGCGCGCTGAGCCGTATCCGTTCGGTGAGCGCCGCCCGCCGCGCCGCGTCGCCGAGCCCGGCGGCGGACCGGCCGGGGTCGGCCGTCAGGTCCAGGAACGCCGCGAGCTGCCGTTCGTAGTAACCGGCCGGGGCGAACCCCACGGTCTTCCTGGGGCCGCCGTCCGGGGTGACGAACACGTTGAGCTGGAACGTCCCGCGCGCGGGCCGCAGGAAGTCGCGGACCCGCAGGGTGCCTGCCTCGCAGGTGAAGGTGTGGTCGGCCCGGTAGGGGCCGGACAGGCCGCAGGCCAGTGTCGCGGTGACCCCGTCCGGGTAGGTGAGCTCGGCCTCGAACTCGGCGTCGGTGCCGTTCGGGCCGTCGAAGGCGGACCTGCCCGCCGCGGCCGTGACGTCCAGCCCGCGCCAGGCCTGGAGCATCTGCAGCCAGTACGGCGCGGTGTCCAGGAAGGCGCCGCCGCCGAGCTCGGGGAAGGCGCGGTAGCCGAGGCCGTCGCGGCGGTCGAAGACCAGGTCGGTGCGCACCCGGCGGACGGCGCCGAGGCCGTGGGCCTCCGCCATGGCGGTCACCTCGGCCGTCCACGGGTGGTGGGCCGACATCACCGCCTCGGCCAGGCAGACCTTCGCGTCCCGCTGGGCCAGGCGCAGCGTCTCGGCCTCGCACGCGCCGAGGCAGAGCGGCTTCTCCACCAGGGCGTGCTTGCCGGCGCGCAGCGCGGCGAGCGCGAGGGCGAAGTGGCCCGCCGGGTGGGTGGAGATGTAGACGGCGTCCACGCCGGGGTCGGCCAGCAGGTCCGCGTACGAGCGGTGCACCCGCAGGGCGCCGTGCTCCGCGCCGAACGCCAGGGCCCGGTCGTGGTCGCCGGCCGCCACGGCGGTCACCGCGACGCCGGGGAGCGCCGCCGCCGGGGCGAGGACGGCGCGTCCCGCGATCCCGGTGGCGCCGAGCAGGCCGATTCTGATCATGGCGCGGCCGTCACCCGGGCGAGGCCCGCGCGGTCGACCTTGCCGTTCAGCGTGCGCGGCAGGGCGTCCAGCCGGACGAACGCCGCCGGCACCATGCCGGACGGGAGGTGCTCGCGGGCGTGGCGCAGCAGGTCATGCACGTCCCAGGTGCCCGACCAGACCACGTGGGCGCGCAGGGTGGCCTCGGAGTCCTCGCCCTCCATCGTGACGTGCACGTCGTGCACGGCGGGGTGGCGCAGCAGGACCCCGGCCACGTCGTCCAGCTCCACCCGTACGCCGCGCAGCTTCACCTGGCGGTCGCGGCGGCCGAGCAGCTCCAGCGCGCCGTCCGGGCGGAACCTGCCGAGGTCGCCGGTGCGGTACGCGTGCGGGTCGGCCGGGTCGAAGCTGCCCGGGTCCCCGCCGAGGTACCCGGGCAGCGGGAAGGGCACCCGCAGCTCCACCTCGCCCACGTCCTCCCCGCCCAGCAGGCGCACGCCCACCCCCGGCATGGGCACGCCCACCGGCACCCGCTCGGCGTGCTGGTCGGCCTCCGTGACGCGGTGGAAGAGCTTGGTCATGGTGGTCTCGGACGGGCCGTAGAGGTTCACCAGCTCCTTGCCGTCGCCGTACAGGCCGCGCCACCAGCGCACGTCGGCGGCCCGCAGGGGCTCCCCGGCCAGCAGGACGGTGCGCAGGTCGGGCAGGGAGTCCGGGGTCAGGCCGAGCGCGTACAGGGTGCGGAAGACGGTGGGGACGCAGTGCAGGACGTGCACCCCCGTGGCGGCCAGCCAACGGGCCAGGCCGACCCCGGCCAGAGCGCTGCGCGGGGCCGCGCACATGGTGCCTCCGGCACACAGCGGGACGAAGGCGTCGCGGAGGAACGCGTCGAAGCCCGGGGAGGTGAGCGAGGAGACCACGGTTCCCGGGGTGATCCCGAACTCGGCGATCTCCCAGGTGACGAAGTGCGCGATCGCTCCCAGCGTGGCCGTGAAGCCCTTGGGCCGGCCGGTGGTGCCCGAGGTGAAGTAGATGTACCCGCGGTCCGCCTCCGCCGCCCACCGGCCCGGGTCGGTGTCCCCCTCCGGGAGTTCCCCGGCGGTGACGACGCGGCGGCTCGTCCCGGTGCGCCCCATGGCCACCGTGCCCGGCCCGTCGGCGAGCACGAGCCTGGGGCGGGTCCCGTCCAGGACCATGGCGAGGCGGGACGCCGGGGTCCGCACGTCCACCGGCACGAACGGCCGCCCCGCCGCCATGGCGCCGAGGATCGCGGCCACCGTCTCCACGGGGTCCGCGCAGGCGACCACCACGGGGTCGGTCCCGTGCACGGCCGCGACCCCGTCCCGGTACCGGGCGGCGTGCCGCTCCAGCTCCCGGTAGGTGACCGCGCGGCCGCGGGTGCGGATCGCCACCCGCTCCGGGCACTCCCGCACGTGCGTAAGCCACAGCCCGAGCACCGTCATGTCCGTCCCGACCCTTCTGCCACCACGGGGCGTCGCCACCAGCCGCGCAGGTCGGCCGGGTCGTCGGGGGCCCGGTCGCACAGGACGTAGTGCGCGGGCGTCACGGCCGTCGGGCGGCCCGGGAGCGCGGCCAGGCAGCGGGCGTGCGCCTGTGCCGGGGTGGCGACCCCCGGCCCCGCCACGAGATACGCCACCAGGCGGCCACCCGCGTCGGACAGCCGCGCCGGGGCCAGGGTGTCGTCCAGGAGCCGCCGCACCTCGGCGGTCTCGACCCAGCACGGCCCCACCTGGAGCCACCCGTCGCCGCGCGGGACCGGCGCCACACCGAGGGCCGCCGTCGTCGCCTCGCTGCTGAGGTCGCCGCACGCGGCCTCCACCAGCAGGCGCTCCACGGCCAGGAGCATGGCCTCCAGGTCGCCGTGCGGGACGCGGTCCAGGTGCCCGGTGTGCAGGCGAAGCCGCATCATGTCGTCGGCCTGGAGCAGATTGAAGGCCACCGTCACCTCCGTCGCGGCGCGCGGCGACCACGTGACGGTGCTCAGGCACCGCGCCGCCCGCACCTGGTCCAGCGAGGGGACCGCGCCGGCATCCTCGCCGTGGGATACCTGGTCGAGCGGGGGGACCGCGCCGGCGTCCTCGCCGTGCGACACCGGGCCGAGCGGCCGGGCCGGGTCGGTGACCCGGCTGTGGAAGACCGGGTCGGGAGTGAACCGCACGCCGCGCTCCCACTGGACGCGCTCGGTGATCCTGGTGCGCTCGCGCGCGTCGTAGAAGCCGTGCCTGGCCGCGCGGAGCAGCGCCATCCGCGCCCGGCGGGCCAGCTCGTCGAATCCCGGCGCGTCCGCGTCCACGCGCAGCGGCACGCCCTGCACCAGCGTCCCCACGTGATCGGCCGTCTCCGGCCCGAACCGGTTGCTCGTCAGCGTGACCAGCGTGCAGTCCGGGCACCCCGTCCGCCGGTGCAGCAGGGCGCACACCGCCGCCAGCACGACGGCGGTACGGCTCAGCCCCGTGCGCGCCACCACGTGCCCGAGCGCCCCCGCCGCCGCCTCGGAGCGCAGCTCGGCGTACACCGCGCCCGCCGGTCCCTCGGTCCGGGCCACGGGATAGGCGCACTGCGGCGCGCGGCGCAGCGTGTCCTCCCAGTACTCCAGCGCCCCGGCGATCCGCCGCGCCATCCGCGGCTCCCGCTCGGCCCGCGCCTGATCCAGCGGCTGGTGCCGCACGCCCCCGGCCTCCCGCCGCGCGGGGTCCGCGAGCATCTCGGCGACCTCCTGTTCCAGGACGCCCACCGCCTGGAGGTCTGCCGCCAGATGCGAGTACTCGACCACCCCGGCGAGCACCGCGTCCCCATCGGTCACCACCGCGACCCGCAGCGCCACCTCCCGTGGATCCGGCGCCACCCGCCCGTCCAGCTCGTCCACCAGAGCCTTGATCAGCGCGCCCCGGACCCACACCCCCGGCACGACCGTGTAACGCTCGACCGCGAACTCCCCCGCCGCGGCGACCCGCTGCCTCGGCCCCTCCGCGTCCTCCGTACCGCCCCGCCCCGCGGGCCCTTCGGCGTACGTGGTGCGCAGCCCTTCGTGCCGGGCGAGCAGCGCCGCGAACGTCCCGGCGACGTCGTCCACCGTGATCCCGTCCGGGAGGTCGAGCGTCCGGCGCATCCACGCGTGGTGCACGGGCTGACCCTCCAGCCAGCACAGGATGTTGGCCTGCCCGAGCGTCACCGGCCCCTCGCCGCCACGCTCCCCCGCGAAGGCCACCACGAGTGGATCCCCCGCCTTCAGCACCGGCACCGACGCCGCCCATCGGACCGGCGCCGTCACCCGCCGGATCCTTCGCGGACGCCGATTACCGATGCGGGAATTCGGCCTTTCAGCACCGCGAGTGAACACGGCGATTCAGATGGCCGTGCCGGAATTGATTCCGGGCGCATTAACAGACCTGGCATGGTCGCCCTTGTGAATGGGACCCCTGTTTCAGGAGCTCCCGGGTCGGCTCTCCGTTCACGTCCCGCCCCCCGGCCGACCTGCTGAAAGTTTCAGAGATCGGCCGAAAGTTGCTTGGTAGGAGGTTAGGTACTGTTTCGGAAGGAGTCAAGGCCCGGTATCACCATCCGGATCGCCCGTACTCACGGCCGGAATACACCTGCCGAAAGCGATTCTCACGCCGTGAACAAACCACCGGCACCGCCGTAATCGGTTAGTCCATTCCCCGCTTTCCGGGCGCCCAGAACGCCTTCACCCGTACCGCCGCCCGCGGCCATCCCCGCTCCCGCACCAGGTGCCGCAGCACGGCCTGACAGGCCCGGGCCTCCCCCGCGACGTAAGCCGTACCGGGGCCCGCGGGCAGGGACAGCTCGCGGACCGCGCCGACCAGCGCCTCCGAGGCGCCGCCGTCGCCGTACACCCAGGTCAGGTCGGCGAGGCGCGCGAGCGGCAGGCGATGGTCGGCCGCGGGGACGGTGACGGCGCCGTACACCGGTTCCCCCGCCGGGACGGCGCGGAGCATCGCGTCGAAGGCCGCCAACGCCGTCTCGTCCCCCGCGAACAGGTGGTACGGCGACTCACGGCGCACCACGAGCCGTCCGTCCGGCCTGGTCAGCAGCACCTTCGTCCCCGGGACGGCGCCGCGCGCCCAAAGCGCCCCCGGCCCCGCCCCCGGATGGTCCAGGACGCACAGGTCCAGGATCCCGCCGCGGTCGTAGTGCCAGATCGAGTAGGTGCGCAGTACGTCGCGGAAGCCGCTCAACCACACCTGCGGCGACAGCAGGTCCCCCACCTTCAGGCGGACGTGCTGCCCCGGTACCCAGTCGAGGTCGCGCAGCCCGGTCCCGGAGATACGGACCCGGCGCATGCTCGGCGTGACAGGCTCGCACTCCTCGACCGCCCCCGCGAGCAGCACGCGGTCCAGAACACTCATCGCGCGCCCGCCCCGCGCCAAGGGTTTCGGTTGCTCATGCATCCACGATGAAGGTTAATGTGCACATGAAGTCAAGCATGACCATCGGCGAACTGGCGGCCCGTTTCGGCCTCCCCACCCACGTACTCCGCCACTGGGAAACCGCCGGCCTGCTTGCCCCCACCCGCCACGAGAACGGCCACCGCCGCTACGGCCCCCCCGACCTCCGCCGCGTAGCCATGATCCTCATGGGCAAAGACGCCGGCCTGAGCCTGGGCGCCCTCTCCCAACTACTCTCCACCCCCAACCCACTGGACCACACCGACCTACTCAAGGAACACATCACCGTCCTAGACCGCCGCATAGCCCAAGCCCAATCCGCCAAGTCCCTAATCGAACACGCCCTAGCCTGCCCCCTAAACTTCGACAACTGCCCCCACGCCCACACCCAAATAGAGTCCCGCATCCCCACCCCTCAAGACCCTCATCACCCTTAAAAGCCCAGCCCGACCAGCCCACCCCGCCGCACGGCCCCCAGCCTTCGTCACCCTCTGCGGGTTGGTGTACCGGCGCCGCGACGGCGGGAAGCGGTACGGCGAACTCGGCGCCGCCGTACGGCGGACAACCGGTGGTGTGTACGGCGCCGGGTGAAATGGTCCTCGCGAAAGGGCGCGCTTCGCGCGGAAGGCGCAAGGGCTGTTTTATGCGGGGGATACCCCCGCACCCCCGGTCCTGCCGGGCTCATCCCACTCCACTGCGACACGTTTTCGGTCCGCACCCACCCGGTTCCGATCCACACCCACAGCCCGGGGTGACGTCCCGCCAGGTGGTGTGATTTCCGAGGCCGTGATCATGAACGCGCCGCCCTAGGCGCCAGGTGGCGGGCCATCGACACCCTTCACGAAGATCCCTAGGAGTTACACCACTTCAGGGACGTCACCCAGCCCCCCCGGCTGCACAAGTCCATACCCACGGCCCAGCTCCACACGTCCACGTTCCACGTCCACCCACACGGCCCCGACCCACATCACATCACCCCCACGGCCCGGCTCCACACCCCGGCGCACAGCCCGGTACTCATCCCCTTGAGGGGCTGTCGTCCCGGCGCCGCGGCGGCCGGACGTGGTACGGCGAACACGGCGCCGCCATACGGCGGGACACCGACCCAACGGATACGCATCACGGTGAGCACCATGAGCCCGGCAGGCCCGGGGGTGCGGGGGTGTCCCCCGCATAAAACAGCCCTTGCGCCTTCCGCGCGGAGCGCGCCGTCCGCGAGGACCATTCCCCAGGACGCCCGCACGCGCGGGTTTTCCGCCGTACGACGGCGCCGACTTCGCCGTACCACGTCCCGCCGTCGCGGCGCCGGTAGGACGACCTTCCGACGGTGCGGTGCGGGTGCGCGGCTCGGGAGCAGTCAGCACGGGAAGAGTCAGCTCGGGCTTTCGTTCAAGCCTGTTGCGACGGTGCGCAGTGCCTCGGTGAGGTCGGATGCGGACAGGGTTTGGGTGGGGTCGACCAGCCATTGGGTGGCCATGCCGGCGAGGAGGGCCTGGTGGAAGGCGCCTACGGCCAGGGAGGTTTTTTCGTCGGTGGTGGGGTGCAGGCCGAAGAGGGCGGCCAGGCCTAGGCGGCCCTGGCGGTTGGCGGTGGCGAAGGCGGCGCGGACGTCGGGCATGCGGTCCATTTGGGCGATCAGTTCGAACTGGATGGCCCAGAGGGGGCGGATCCGGGCGTAGGAGTCGATGATTCCTGACCAGATCGCCTCGAAACGCTCGCGCGGGGTGGCGCCTGCGGGGGTGACGGCCAGCACCTGTTCGATCTCCTTTCCCCAGTCGGCCATGGCCTCGATGAGGGCGGCGTCGAGCAGGGCCTTCGTGGAGCGGAAGTGGTAGCCGATGGAGGCGAGGCTCGTGCCGGAGGCCGCGGCGATGTCGCGGGCGGTGGTGGCGGCGTAGCCCTTCTCCATGAGGCAGCGCTTGGCCCCGGCGAGCAGGTCTTCCCGATTTCCCATGCCTCCGAGGGTACCGCATGTCTCAGACAAATGTCTTGGACATCTGTACTAGACAGACGTGTGAGACGTTTGTACAGTCAGGGACATGACGAACATCCTGATCTCCGGCGCCAGCGTCGCCGGCCCCGCCCTCGCCTTCTGGCTCCGCCGTCACGGCTTCCACCCCACCGTCGTGGAGCGCGCCCCCGCCCTCCGCGAGGGCGGCTACAAGATCGACATCCGGGGCGCCGCCCTTGAGGTCGTCGACCGCATGGGCCTGCTGGAGGAGGTCCGGCGGCACGCCACGGACATGCGCGTGGCCCGGTTCGTCGACGCACAGGGAAAGCAGATCGCCGCGATGAGCGCCGACGTGTTCGGCGGCCGGGAAGGGGACGACGCCGAGATCATGCGCGGCGACCTGGCGCGCGTCCTGCACGAGGCGACCGAGGGCGTGGAGTACCTGTTCGGCGACTCCATCGCGAGCATGCGGGACACCCCGGAGGGCGTCCACGTCACCTTCGAGAACGCCCCGCCCCGGACGTTCGACCTGGTGGTGGGCGCCGACGGGCTGCACTCCACCGTACGGGGGCTGGCCTTCGGCGAGGAGTCCCAGTTCGTCCGGGACCTCGGGCACCACATCTCGATCTTCACGGTGCCCAACCACCTCGGCCTGGACCGCACCGAGATGATGCACCCCGTCCCCGGCAAGAGCATGGGGATGTACGCCACCCGGCGCGACGCCGACGCCAAGGCGATGTTCCTGTTCGCCGCCCCGCCGCTCGAGTACGACCGCCGCGACGTCGCGGGTCAGAAGAAGCTGCTGGCCGAGCTGTTCGGCGGCCAGGGCTGGGAGGTGCCGCGCCTGCTCGCCGCCCTGGAGGACGCGCCGGACTTCTACCTGGACTCGATCAGCCAGGTCCGCATGGACCACTGGTCCGCGGGCCGGGTCGTCCTGGTCGGCGACGCCGCCTACGGTCCCTCACCGGCGTCCGGGCAGGGCACCAGCCTGGCCCTGGTCGGCGCGTACGTGCTGGCGGGCTGCCTCGCGGAGGCGGGCGGCGACCACGTGGCCGCCTTCGCCGCCTACGAGCGCGAGATGCGGCCGTTCGTGACGGCGAACCAGAAGCTCGCCGAGAGCAACCTCAAGGGCATGGTGCTGAAGTCGTCCGGCCAAATCCGCTTCCAGATGCTGATGCTCCGGCTGATGCCGCGCCTCCCCGGCAAGGAGAAGATGATCCGCCGCGTCACCGAGCCGATCCGCCGCGCGGCCAACGCGATCACCCTCAGGGACCACGGGCGCGCGGGCGCGACCGGCTGAAAGGGTTACGGCGCCTCGACGCCCGAGACGCGATACCGCATCACGTCCGCGTCCAGGATCCTCGCCGCCTGTTCCGCCTCCACCCCCGCGCCGCGGAACTGCTCCAGCGCCTCGTCGGACTCCCACCGCTCGTACACGTTGATCCGGGACGGATCGAGCGGGTCCGCCGACAACGCGAAGTCCAGGCACCCGGCGGCGACCCTGGCCTGCTCGACCACCGGACGGCAACTCTCCAGGTAGACGCCCCGCTCCCCGGCGTCCACGTACAGCTTCCCAGAAACAATGATCATGCCTGAGTCGACGTACGGGCCCCGCCGTGAGTTCCCCCGGAGCTCAGCCGCGCGGGGCGTACATGATGATCAGCACCCCGGCCAGGCACACGACGGCCCCGGCGACGTCCCAGCGGTCGGGCCGGAAGCCGTCCACCACCATCCCCCACACCAGGGACCCGGCCACGAACACGCCACCGTAGGCGGCGAGCACCCGCCCGAACGTGGCGTCCGGCTGGAAGGTGGCGACGAGGCCGTACACCCCGAGGGCGACGAAGCCGGCACCGGCCCACAGCAGGCCGCGCTGCTCTCTCACCCCCTGCCACACCAGCCAGGCGCCGCCGATCTCGGCGAGCGCGGCGAGCACGAACAACACCAGGGAACGCACGACGGTCACGCCGACGACTGTAGGGCCTGGGTTGCCCCGCCCTCCGCCCCCGGGAGACGCTGTCGTACATGCGCGAAGCCTTCGCACACGAGTCCCTCGTCGTCCTGTCCGCCGGCGATGACGAGCACGCCATGGGCGCCGCCGTCACCGTGGCCCTGTGCGGCCACCCGGAGCACCCGCCGCCGTGCCCCCTCGCCCCCCACTACTGCCACGCCGACCGTCACGGGGACGAGGTCCGGCTGCGCGTCCTGTTCGCCGCCGAGCCCTCCGACGAGCCGGAGGTGCGCCGCCGCATCGACCAGGCCCTCGCGGACGGCGGCCCGCCCGGCGGCACGACCCGCTGGCACCTGCGCGAGAGCGGCCCGGCCGAGGTCGCCCCGCACGAGATCGCCCACGCGGGACGCCTCGCCGTCTCGTGACCCTCAGACCGCCTTGAGCGAGCCGCCGTCCACCACGAACTCGGCCCCGGTGGTACTCGCCGAGCGGGGGGACGCCAGCAGGACGATCATGTCGGCGACCTCCTGGGGCTCGACCAGCCGTCCGGTGCTCATGTTCATCATCTGGGGCGCCAGGGTGGACAGCACGGTGTCGCGGTCGCTGCCCGCCTGCGCGGCGATGATGTCGGCCGCGCCGCCGTCCTCGGTCCACCACGCGGTGCGCACGGCGCCGGGTGTGACGGTGTTCACCCGGATGCCCTGTGGGGCGTACTCCTCCGAGAGCGCCTTGGACAGCGCGGTGAGGCCGGCCTTGGCTGCGGTGTAGTCGACGTTCATGGGGGCGGGCTGCCTGGCCATCCCCGAGGAGATGTTGACGATCGCGCCGCCGCCCCGGGCGAGCATGGGCGGGATGGCGGCCCGGATGGCGCGGACCACGGCGAACAGGTTGAACTCGAACATCTCCCTCCAGTCGTCGTCGGTGGGCGCCAGGAACGAGAAACGCGGCAGCGCGACCCCGGGGGGCGGGCCGCCCGCGTTGTTCACCAGGATGTCCAGCCCGCCGAACTCCTCCACCGCCCGCGCGACCATGTCGCCGGGCGCCCCGGGATCCATGAGGTCCACCGGGACGTGCAGCAGCGCCGCCCCGGCCAGCGCGTCCAGCTCGGCACTGCTCTTGCGCGAGGCGGCCACCACGCGTGCGCCCTCGGCGAGCAGCGTGCGCACCACCGCCAGCCCGATGCCCTTCGAGGCGCCGGTGACCACGGCGACGCGTCCGGCCAGTCGCAGGTCCATGAGATCCACCTTCCGTCGGTGTCCGTTCAGCGTTCGGACCTGACGGTAGTTCGATCGACCGGCCGGGCCATGGCGGTGCTCGGACCTGCAATACCGGCGCTTTCCGGACGTCGCACCGGAAAGAAAGGGCCGCGGGTGCGGGCCGGTGATCGGCTCATCGCACCCGCGGCCGGGTGGCAGAGGTGTCCCCCGCTGCGCCTACGTGGCGGTGCAGTTCACCGGGGTCGGTACACCGTTGCTGCCGGACCAGTTCGCGTTGAAGCCCAGCATGGTGGAGGCGTTCGGCGCCAGGTTGGCGTTCCAGCTTGCCGGCCGGATCGTCACCGAGGCACCCGACTGGGTGTAGGTGCCGCTCCACAGCTGGGTGATGGTCTGGCCGTTCGGGAAGCTGAACGTGACCGTCCACGAGGTGATGGCCAGCGTCCCGCTGTTACGGACGATCAGCTCGCCCTGGAAGCCGTTGTTCCACTGGTTGGCGACCCGGTAGGTCGCGGTGCAGGCCCGGCCGGTGGTGGGTGTGACGGTCGGGGTGACCGTCGGCGTCACGGTCGGGGTCACCGTGGGGGTGACCGTCGGCGTGACCGTGGGAGTGACCGTCGGGGTGATGGTGGGGCTGACGCCGGTCGGCGGGATGCGCAGGATCCGGTCGTCGGCGCTCGTGGGGCTGCCCCGGCCGTCACGGTTGCTCGTGGTGACCCACAGCCAGCCGTCCGGGCCGAGCATGACGGTGCGCAGACGGCCGTAGGTGCCCTGGAGCTCGGGGATCGGGGTGCCCGCGCCGCCGGAGCCGTTCAGCGGGATCGTCCACAGGCGGGTGCCGCGCAGCGCGGCGGCGAACAGCGTGTTGTTGGCGTACGCCAGGCCGCTCGGCGACGCCTCCGCGGTCGTCCACGTCACGATGGGGTCGCGGAACTGGGAGTTGTTGCAGCGGCCCTCGCAGGTGGGCCAGCCGTAGTTCCCGCCGGCGACGATCTGGTTGACCTCGTCCCAGGTGTTCTGGCCGAACTCGGCAGCGTACATGCGACCCTGCGCGTCCCAGGCCAGCCCCTGCGGGTTGCGGTGTCCGTAGGTGTAGACCAGCGAGTTGCTGAACGGGTTGCCGGACGGCGGCACCCCACCCGTGGGGGTCATGCGGAGGATCTTGCCGGCCAGGATGCTGGTGTTCTGCGCATTGGAGGTGGTCCCGGCGTCACCGGTGCTGAGGTACAGCATGCCGTCCGGGCCGAACGCGAGACGTCCGCCGTCGTGGATCGTGTTCTTGGGCACTCCGGACAACAGCACCTGCGGCGAGCCGGCGGCGCTCAACCGGAACCGGATCAGGCGGTTGTCGCTGGCGGTGGTGTAGTAGGCGTACACCCATTGGTCGGAGGCGTAGGTCGGCGAGACCGCGAGCCCTAGAAGGCCGCTCTCCCCGGACGCGGAGACACCTGAGATGGTGGCCACCTGCGTCGCCGCGGAGCCGACCCGCACCTGCATGATCCGGCCGCTGTTGCGCTCGGCGACGAGCGCGCTGCCGTCCGGTAGGAAGGCCATTCCCCACGGAACGGTGAGCCCCGAGGCCACCTGTTGGGCCCGGCCGTAGTCGAAGCCGCCGATCAGCGCGCCCGCGGACGGTGGGTTGACCAACACCACCGTCGCGGTCACGACCGATGCCCAGAATGCGAGTATCAATGCCATGCGTTTACGCATCACGAACTCCCCGGCCGATATGGTGATCGCCGCCCAGTTACTGTTGCCCGGATTAACGCACGGTATAGATCCGACGTTCGGCGCGGCAATGACCGCCGATCCTTACTTGTGAGACATCGGGCACCTGACCTGCGGTGTAACTACTGAGGCGATCATCCTGAAACCAGGGGAACGCGAAACTTTCAGTAGTCGGCCGAAAATGTCAACGGCTCAGTCGACGGGTCCGGCGGCGGTCCAGCCCGGTGTCAGAAAGCGCGCCTTACCGGATCCCGTGGCGGGCCCGCCGCACGCCCGGCACACCACGGCGACGTCGAGGTCCGCGCCGCAGGCGTGCTCGACGACCACGGGCGGCCCGGAGGCCAGATGGCGGTCACCCCACTGGCGCAGCAGATGGAGGATCGGCTCCAGTTCCCGGCCCATGCCGGTGAGGTGGTACTCGTACCGGGCCGGGCGCTCGTGGTAGAGGACCTTCTCCAGCACGCCGGCCTCGACGAGGCGGCGCAGCCGGGAGGCCATGATGTCGCGCGGCGCCCCGGTGTTGCGGGTGATGGCGTCGAACCGGCGCACACCGAAGAAGATCTCGCGCAGGACGAGCAGGGAGTACTTCTCACCGATCACGGCCAGGGCGTCGGCGATCGAGCAGGGGCGCGCCACCGTCATGGCACCACCCTAGTCCATAGAGGGTTTGAAAAACCAACCTAGCTGGTTATAGTGGAGAGGATCTAGCCAGGAGGCTCGCATGCGTGACGCGGTCATCGTCCAGGCCGTACGGACTCCCATCGGCAGGGGAAAGCCGGGCGGAGCGCTCGCGGGCGTGCATCCCGTGGAGCTGCTCGCGCACACCCTGCGCGCCCTCGTCGAGCGCAGCGGCGTGGACCCGGCGCAGGTGGACGACGTGATCGGCGGCTGCGTCGACCAGGTGGGCGAGCAGGCCATGAACACCACCCGGTACGCCTGGCTGTCGGCCGGGCTCCCCGACTCGGTGCCCGCCGTCACCGTCGACCGGCAGTGCGGCTCGTCGCAGCAGGCCGTGCACTTCGCCGCCCAGGGCGTGATCTCCGGCGCGTACGACATGGCGGTGGCCTGCGGCGTCGAGTCGATGAGCCGTGTGCCCATGTGGTCCAACGTCCCGCCGGGCGCCGACCCGTTCGGGCCGGGTGTGGCCGCGCGCTTCCCCGAAGGACTGGTGCCGCAGGGCATCAGCGCCGAGCTGATCGCCGCCAAGTGGTCCCTCGGCCGCGAGCAGATGGACGTGTTCTCCGCCGCCTCCCACCACCGGGCGGCCGCCGCGCACGCCGCCGGGGCGTTCGCCGAAGAGATCGTCCCCATCGCCGGGACCGACCGCGACGAGTCGGTGCGGCCGGGCACCACGGCCGAGATCCTGGCCGGCCTGCGGCCCGCGTTCGCCGACCCCGGCTACGCCGCCCGCTTCCCGCAGATCGAGTGGTCGGTCACCGCGGGCAACAGCAGCCCGATCAACGACGGCGCGGCGGCGCTGCTCGTCACCACCGGCGAGAACGCCGCCCGTCTCGGCCTGCGCCCCCTGGCCCGCCTCCACTCCTTCGCCGTGACCGGCTCGGACCCTCTGCTCATGCTGACCGGCGTCATCCCCGCCACCGAGAAGGTGCTGCGCCGCGCCGGCCTGCGCCTGGACGACATCGACCTGTTCGAGGTCAACGAGGCCTTCGCCTCCGTCGTCCTGGCCTGGCTCCAGGAGACCGGCGCCGACCCGTCCAAGGTCAACCCCGACGGCGGCGCCATCGCCCTCGGCCACCCCCTGGGCGCCAGCGGCGCCCGCATCATGACCACCCTCGTCCACGCCATGCACCGCCGAGGCGCCCGCTACGCCCTCCAGACCATGTGCGAGGCCGGCGGCCTCGCCAACGCGACCGTACTGGAACGCCTCGGCTGACCCTACCTGTCCGGCGGTGTGCCCTTCTTCGTGAGGAGACGAAAAACCCGGTCGAAGAACTCGGGATAGAGCTCCCGCGCGACATGCCGCGATTTCCGGTAATCACCATCGCCACGACCGGCCCGAAAGGCACCTAAGCCCGGAGCCCGCCACCGGGCAGCCTCACACCCGGCCCCGAAATAGACATATGCGCATTTCTCTCTGAAAAGTCCTTAAGAACCGGCCTTCCCTGCCCTCAGTACCGGACGTCATGATGGTCTCGTGTCAGCGCGGACGGCCGGAAAGACGTCTCCCTTCGGCAGGCAGCACAAAGTCCGGCTTGTCATTCTTTCCGGGGCGACGCTGGGATTGGCCGTGGCGGGCGCCGCCGCGGGGGCCGTTCTCGGCGGGCCCGGCGGCGCGGGCGTCGGGGCCACCACCGCGCTCGCCGCGACCGTGCTGACCGAGTACGCGCTACGTCTCCACAGCAGCCGGTCCGCCGCCGGGGACGCGGCCAGGGAAGCCGGTGGCGTGCTGCCCGTCCCCGCGGGCCAGCACACGGTGCGTGGACGCGACCAGATCATCAAAGCCGTCGACGGACACGCCAAGGCCCCGGACGGCCGGTTCCACGTGCTGACCGGACTGGGCGGGGTCGGCAAGACCGCCATCGCGATCGAGGTCGCGCGACGGGCACGCGGCCGGGGACAGCCGGTGTGGTGGGTGGCGGCGTCCGACCCCGGCGAGGCGGGCCGGGCGATGCTGGACCTGGCCCAGCACCTCGGCGCGAGCCGCGCGGAGATCGAGCAGATCCACACCGGCGAGCGGAGCGGCCCCGACCTCGTCTGGCGGCTGCTGGAGAGCCGGCGCGGCTGGATGCTGGTGTTCGACAACCTCGACGAACCCGACGCGCTCGGCAGAGAGGGCCGGCCAGTCGCCGACGCCCGCGGGTGGGTGCGGCCGAGCGAGTCGGGCCTGGTGCTCATCACTTCCCGGCGGACCGACCGCGCCGTCTGGGGCACCGCGGCGGCGCAGCACCACCTGGACATCCTGGAGCGTGAGGCGGCCGTCCGGGTCCTGCACGACATCTCCGGTGTGGCCACGGGCGGAGCGGACGCCGGGCGGCTGGCCGCCCGGCTCGGCGACCTGCCGCTGGCGCTGCACCTGGCGGGGGCCTATCTCGCCGACCGGTTCACCGACGTCGCCACATTCGGCGACTACCTGTCGGTCTTCGACCGCCGGTTCGGCGAGCTGATGAAGGCTCCGGCCGAGGCGAGCCCTGACGACCCGCGCCAGGCCATCACCACCACCTGGGAGATCTCCCTGGACTCCCTCGAACTGCGGGGCCTGCGCTGGAGCAGGAAGCTGTTACGGCTTCTCTCCCGGTACGCCCCCACCATCCCCATCCCGTTCTCGCTCCTCCTCCCCGAGATCCTGGAGGCCGAAGGCCTGCTTCCCGCCGGCCCCGACCCTGCGGGCCGGCTCACCGACGGGCTGCGGGCCCTCCACTCACTCGGCCTGGTGCGCTGCCACGGCACCCCGATCGAGGCCCTGGAGGTGCATCCCCTGGTCGCCGACACGCAACGCCATCACGACCAGCCGGAGGGCGTCTCGTTGCGCCTCGCCGTCCGCCTGCTGGACGACCCGCGGGCGCACAATCCGTCCGCCCCCGCCGACTGGCCGTACTGGCGGTCCGTTACACCGCACATCTCGGCCCTGCTGCCGCAGACCGTTCAGGACCGGACCGTGTTCGACCTGATGATCGGCATCACCAACACCGCCGTCTGGGGCCTGCTGCACGGCGGTGACTTCCGGGCGGCCGAGCTGATGGGACGCGCGCTGGCGGAACTCGCCGACGGCCGTGCCATCGAGGGGCAGCCCGACCTCCTGGTGGCCCGGCACGGCCTCGGCATGGCCCTGCTCCGCGGCGGCCGGCCGATGGAGGCGCGGGCGGAGTTGCTCGACCTGCTGGCGACCGCGCGGCGCACCATCGGCGAGGACGAGCGGACCACGCTCGACGTGCGGCACAGCCTGGCCAACATCTCCCGCCAGCGGGGTGATTTCGAAGCCGCCGAACGTGAGCTGAACGCCGTGCTCGACGCGCAGGTGCGTCTGTTGCCCACCGGCGACCTGAGCATCTCCCACACACGCCAGAGCCTCGGCCACGTCCTGACCGACCGGGGCGAGCTGGAGCGGGCCCAGGAGGTCTGCCGCACCGTGCTGGAGGAACGGCGTGCGGTGCTCGGCGACGACCACCCGTGGACGCTGTCCAGCCGCCACGAGCACGCCAAGCTCCTGCACCGCCGCGAGGACCTCCCTCGGGCGAGCCGCGAGTACGACACGATCGTGGCGACCGGTGCCGAGGTGCTGGGCGCCGAGCATCCGTCCACGCTGGACTGGCGGCATGCCCGCGCACTGGTGCTGCGCGACCTCGGCCGGCGTGCCGAGGCCGTCGCCGAGTGCCGGGCGGTGTTCGAGACACGGGCCCGCAGGCTCGGGGACGACCATCCGAGCACTCTCAGCGTGCTGCGGTCCCTGCGGGCGATGACCTAGCTCTTCGCGTCACGGGCCGAAGGTCAGGACGAAGGGGCATTCGGGGCCGTGGCGGTCGCCGCGGGTGCGGTGGGTGCCGATGAGGGTGGGGCCCTCGTGGACGTGCAGGATGTCGCCGTCCAGGGTGCAGCGGTCGCCGCGGGACAGGAGGGTGTGGACGGGGTCGGTGGACTCGATGGGGTAGAGGGACTCGACGGCGGTGTAGCGGATCTCGGTGGTGTCGCCGGAGCGGTGCACGGACTCGCCGGTGAACCAGTACATCTTCAGTTCCGAGACGCACAGGAGGGGCTTGCTCAGGGCCCGTTCCATGGCCGTGAGGTATCCGGGCAGCTCGGCGGCGATCACGTCGTGCAGGCGGCCGGCGAACTTCATGGTGACCGGGCAGGAGTACGAGCAGGGCATGTACGGGACCAGGCCGTAGATCGTGTGCCTCGGAAAGGGGTTGCACAGCGCGGACGGCTCGCCTTCGGTGGCGAGCAGCGCGGCGTAGTAGGTGTTGTCGTCGTTCCAGTTGTTGCGGTGCCGGAAGAACTCCTGGCAGCACGGCGGGTAGCCGAGCGCGTCCCCGAACTTGTCGTGGTCGGCGCGGTGCTTGTTGACGACCTTCCCGTCCACGATCAGGGGGTACCAGCCCGCGCCCACCACCCGGTCCAGCGCGTCCCGGTCCCTGGCCAGGAACACGTGCGCCTCGGTCCCCGGCCGCAGTGACGGGCTGAACGCCGCCCGCGTGGTGGTGAGCTGGTCCGGCGGCACCTGCGCCACCTGCGCCGAGTACCGGTCGAAACAGGCGTCCACATGGTGCCGCAGCCCCAGCGTCCGCACGGTCCGCAGGAACGCCTGCCACCCCTCCAGGGGGATCCACGCGTCCATCGCCGGTTTGAGCCCGTTCGCCACCGCGATCAGCGTGGGCAGTTGCGCACCCCCCAGCGTCGCCTCCACGAACCCCCCGTACCGGCTCCCCCGCAGCGCCTCCGCCACCCCCGCCTCGAACGGCGCCACCGCCGCCGCCCTCACCCGCGGCCGCGCCGCCGGCAGATCCAGCCCCCACGCCATCGCCTCGGGCGTCCGCCGCGCGTCACTCCCCGGATCCGGCACCCGCCCGCCCGCCATCAGCTCGGCCGTGTGAGTCAGCAGATAAAGCGCCTCGTCATGCCGCCCGAGATGCCGCAACGTAAAGGCATAGCACTGCCAGAAGTACGGACTCCCCGGATCATGCCCCACACACGCCGCGTACCTCTCCGCCGCCCTCTGATACTCCCCCCGCACGTAAGCCAGATGCGCCGCCGCCAGGTCCCCGACCAGCGACTCCCCCACCTCCCGCTCCGGCAGGACGACGTCCCCCCGCAACTCCCGAACCCGCTCCAGCAGCGAGTCCCCCGGATACCACCGCCCCAGAATCGCCCCCGCCGTCCACCCGGACGGCAACCCCAGCACCCGCAACGTCTCAACATCCCTCCCCCCCAAAGCCCCCCCACCCGCCCCCGCCACCACACCCCCGGCCGTAGCGACCGTCCCGGAGGCGGCAGCCGATGCGTCCGGGCCGTCCGGAGTGCTCCCCCGCACGGGCAAGTCGATCCGTGTCGCCTTGTAGGGCGTGTGGCGTTCGGACCAGCGGGTGCGGTGGGCCGTACGCCGGGTGTCGACGCGGTCGCGTTCGGCCGCAGGGGGGAGGGGGAAGCTCGCGGTGTGGTCGGCGAGGTGGGTGGTCATGGTGTCGGTGAGGGCGCGGCCCAGGGGGGAGAAGGTGGCGTGGGTGTGGAGTTCCGCGAGGCCGTCGGCCACCTGGCCGGCGAGCTGGTAGGCGCGGGCGATCACCTTGGCGGGGTCGAGGCCGGTGGAGGGAGCGGCGAGGACGGCGCGGTAGAAGTGGAGGACCGAGACGAAGGTGAACGTCGCCTGGAGCAGACCGCTGAGGGGCCGGGGGTCGTCCCGCCACGGCGAGTAGTGCACGGCCTCGCCGGGATCGCCCACGATCAGCGGGTCCAGAGTCAGCACCGCGTACAGCTTCTGGTGGCCGTACTCGTGGACCAGCGCCTCCATGGTGGCCAGCGGTGTACCGAGGGACAACGCCACCAGCCCGGGCGCCTCACGGAAGCTCCCGCTCACGTGCACCGAGGTGTCGTGGGACCGGATGGGCACCAGAGCGCGCAACCCCCCGGCCAGCTCGGCGGCCAGCGGCGGGCAGACCTCCGCGACGATGGCGAAGTACCCGTCCAGCGTGCGCGCCCAGTGCCGCGCCTCCCCCGGCGCCAGGTCGGCGAAGAGATACGGCGTCCGCCCCCCGAGCCGCAGATCCCTGTCCAGCCAGTTCAGCTCCGGCCCCGCGCCCAGTCGCGGCACCAGGTCACGCCCCGGCTCCCCGAGGCCGTCCGTCGTGCACACCTCACCGTCCGAGACCGTCACCCGGACCCGCGTGTACGGCCCCGCGCCGTCCGGCCGCAGGCACACCCCGGTGCCGGGCAGCGCGATCCGCCCGCCCGAGTCCGTCCGGACCTCCGCCGACAACCGCCCCCGGCCGCCCAGCAGCAGCGCCGCCAGAGCGAACCGCCCGAACTCCCGCAGGTGCGGCACCAGATGCATCCGCGGAAACCGCTCGTGCGCCCGCCGCCGCACCAGGTTCCACCCCACGTCGTTCCAGAACCCCCCGCTCGGATGCCCGAGCACCTGCCGCTGCGCCCCCGGCGGCGCCGACGACAGCGCCGTGAAGGCCTCCTCGAACCCGGACTGCTCCACGAGGCCGGGGCAGCACTCCATCAGCAGCTCCCGCAGCCGCCGCACCCCCATCAGCGTGGTGTAGTAGCGCGCCGTGAAGATCGCCTGGTTATCCTCGGTCCAGCCGCTCGGCGCGACCAGGGACGCCATCGTCGAAGCGTCGAGTCGTGCGGTCACCGTGCTCGCCTCCCGGCCTGCCGGGGCAGGGCCGCGAGGTCCTGCCGTACGGTGCCGGTGACCACCCGGATCAGCTTCATCAGATCCGCGCAGTACACCGAGATGTTCTGGAACCCGCCCTCGCGGGAGTAGCGCTGCGGGAAGTACCCGCCCCCGCAGATGCGCACGACGTCGCACCGGCGGCACGTCTCGCCGAGCGTGCGCCAGTTCTCCTGCCGCGCCCGCACCATCGGCGAGGCCAGCGCGTCGTCGAAGCTGTGCCCGAAGACGTCCATGCCGAGCCGGCACGCCCCCGGATAGGTCACCTTGAGGGTGTCCACGGCCTGGATCTCACCGTTACTCTCCACGACGATGAAGTCGACCGGCTGGAGCCCCCACTCCTCGGAGCTGCGGGTGGCGCCGAGGTAGAGCCCGATGACGTCCCGGAACCGCCGGATCCTGATCGGCTGGGGCCGCTCCTGGTACCAGACCTCGAAGATCGCGAGCAACCAGTCCGCGTACGGCGTGCCGGTAAGGCTCGTCTCCTTGCCCGGCGGGCGCATGTCGTGGTGCCCGAGCGGCAGCAGGAAATCGATGGACGGCGGCTGGAATCCCCGCAGGTAGGCATAGGTCTCAAGCGGGTCGGACTCAAGGTCGATGACCGCCAGCACACCGCCCCAGTGCGGCCGCCCGCGCTCGCCGCTCAGCATCCGCAGCGCCCGCTCGGCCTGGTCGAACGACGACCGTCCCGCGTGGTCGACCCGGTGGCGGTCGTTGGCCGCCCGCGGGCCGTCGAGGCTCAGACCGAAGCAGACGTCCCAGTCCTCGCAGAACTTCAGCACCTCGTCGGTGAACTCGGTGCCGTTGGTCTGGCCGTTCCACCGGATGCGCACGTCGGGCGTGTGCCGCGTCACCGTCTCGCACAGGGCGCGCAGGTAGTCCACCCCGAGCATCAGTGGCTCGCCGCCGTGCAGGATGAAGTCGACCCGCGCCAGGCCGTGCGCCACCGCGTGCTCGTTGATCCGCCGTCCGAGCTGGGCCGCGGTGTCCAGCGACATGCGCTGCGGCTGCTCACGCCAGGACTGGTCGGCGTGGTGGTAGACGTAGCAATAGTCGCAATCGAGATTGCAGCGCGACGCCACCTTGCAGATGAACGACTTGAACGGCTCGACGACCGTTTCGCGCGCGATTCCCCCGAACGCGCTGGCTACCTCGCCCACGAGGTGGAGCTGTGGGAACTGAACGAGCTGAAGGAACTAAAGGAACTGAAAGAGCTGAACGAACTGAATGAGCTGAACCTGCTGTGCGAACTGTGCGAACTGAAGATCTGCCCGAGCGGTGAGCCGTCGACGGTGATGTCCTGCTCCGCCCGGTAGAGATCGCCCAGAATGGTCCCCAGAGCCGTCCCTTCCAGGGAGTCGATGGTGCTCAGGTCGAGATCGGATATTTCAAGCTCGATTCCGTCATGGCCGTCATCGGAGTTGGGACCCTCGTCCATTCGGTCGCCTCTCACCCACCAGTAGTCCGACCGGGATATATCCGCAACAATCCGGATGGTCACCAATGCTCGACCGTTGCGTACAAGTTGTCAATGCGAACGCAGAGTAATGACGGCCGTCCATGATCAGGCCCTGCCAGGTGAGCTTCCGGGCCCTCGGGGCCTACCCCGCGTCCTGCTCGGCGGCCTCGCGCACCTGCTCAGCCGCCTCCTTGTCCAGGGAGATCCGGACCAGCGCGGCGGCGAACCGCGCCAGGCACTTGTCGGAGCACGCCAGCGCCGCAAGGGCGTCCGCGCGGTACGGCAGGCCGAGCCGGCGGGCGCCGTCCAGGACCTTCCTGTCGAGATACGGCGCCACCTGCGGCCAGACGGCCTGCACCTCGCGCAGGAAGATGTCCGCCCCCACCGGCCCGATCCCCGGGAAGGTGGTCAGCAGCCCGTGAATGGCGTCGGGATCCCCTTTTGCCTCGTCCCGCAGGCCACGGAGATCGCCCCGCCAGCGCTCGACCAGCAACCCCGCGCCGTCCCCCAGCATGGTCGAGGTCCGCTCGTCGTACCGCCGGTAGTGGCCCCGCCCCAGCGCGTCCACCCGGTCCTGCCAGCTGGCCCTGGCCATCGCCTCCGGCGTCCCGTACCCGGCCTCGAAAAGCTCCCGCGCCGCCGCCACCGCGATCTCGGAGGAGATCCGCGCGCTCAGCAGCGTGGCGAGCACCAGCAGCCGATACAGCGCCCCGGGCCGGTCGGCCAGCCCGACACCCGCCTCCTCGGCGAAGGTCCGCCCGTACCGGTCGAGCAACACCTTGACCACGGCCTTGTGCGTCCCCGATTTGTCGGCCATGTCGTCTAGCTACCCGTACTCTCTCCGCACACGCATGACACCGGCCCGGTGAGATCAGGTGGGCGGGTGGTCGCCGGTGGCACCGTCCAGGAGCTCGCGGACGATGTCCATATGCCCTGCGTGGCGCGCGGTTTCCTCGATCATGTGGACCAGGACCCAGCGCATGGAGACCGTGTCCCCCGCCCAGGAGGTACCGAGATCGTCGAGATCCGTCTCCCTGATCACCTTGTCCGCCGCGGCCCGCGCCCGCCCGTAGAACGCCAGCACGTCCTCGGTGGTCTCCCCCGGAGCGGCCCGCATGTCGGCCTCGGGATCCTGCGGATCGAACGGCAGCGGCTCCGTCTCCCGCCCGAAGGTCTCGCAGAACCACCCGTACTCGACGCTGGCCAGATGCTTGACCAGCCCGAGCAGGCTCGTCCCCGACGGCGTCATGGACCGCCGCAGCCGCTCGTCGTCCAGCCCCTGGACCTTCCACATCACCACGTCCCGATGCCGATCAAGCGCGGTGTAAAGGATCTCTTTCTCGCCACCGGTCGGCGGCACCCGTCGAATCACCCCCGGAACCTAACAGCCACCCCCGACAGAACACGTCCCGTCCCGGGGCGCACTAGCCGGTCAGGGTGTCCGGCGTGTCCGGGGTGTCGGTGCCGTTCAGCAGGTCGAGGATCTGCTGGCCGTACTTGGCGAGCTTGGCCTCGCCGACGCCGTTGATCTCGCTCAGCGCGGCGAAGGTGGTGGGGGCGCCGGCGGCGATCTCGCGCAGGGTGGCGTCGTGGAAGATGACGTACGCGGGCACGCCCTGTTCCTTGGCGCTCGCGGCGCGCCAGGCGCGAAGGCGCTCGAAGACCGGGACCGCGTGCTCCGGCAGCTCGGCCGCGACCCGCTTGGACTTGCCCGCGGGAGCCGCGGAACGCTCGCCCGAGCGACCGCTGGACCCGCGCTCGGCCGGACCCGCGCCGTCCCCGGCCCGGGGCGGGCGCACGGGGGCGAACGCGACCTTCTCGGGGTCGTGGCGCAACATCACCTGACGCCGCCGCCCGAGCACCTCGGAGCTGGCGTCGGTGAGGACGAGGGTGCCGTAGTCGCCCTCGACGCCGACCAGCCCCTGGGCGAGCAGCTGGCGGACGACCGCGCGCCACTGGCCCTCGGCGAGCTCGGTGCCGATGCCGAAGACGGTCAGCTTGTCGTGGCCGAACTGGGAGACCTTGGGGGTGCGCCTGCCGAGCAGGATGTCGATGACCTGCCCGGCGCCGAACTTCTGCCGCCGCTCATGATGCAGCCGGTACACCGCCGACAGCAGCTTCTGCGCGGCGATCGTGCCGTCCCACGCCTTGGGCGGCGACAGGCAGGTGTCGCAGTTGCCGCAGTTGCCCTCCGCCTTCTGCCCGAAGTACGCCAGCAGCCCCGCCCGGCGGCACTCCACCGTCTCGCACAGCGCCAGCATCGCGTCCAGGTGGACGGCGAGGCGCCGCCGGTGCGCGAGGTCGCCCTCGGAGGTGTCGATGAGCCGCCGCTGCTGCACCACGTCCTGCAACCCGTACGCCAGCCACGCGGTGGACGGCAGCCCGTCCCGCCCGGCCCGCCCGGTCTCCTGGTAGTACCCCTCGACGGACCGGGGCAGGTCGAGGTGGGCGACGAACCGCACGTCGGGTTTGTCGACCCCCATGCCGAAGGCGATGGTGGCGACCATGACCACGCCGTCCTCACGCAGGAACCGCGACTGGTTGGCGGCCCGGGTGGCCGAGTCCAGCCCGGCGTGGTACGGCAGCGCCTGGACGCCGTTGTCCACCAGGAACGCCGCGATCTTGTCGACCGAGGTGCGCGACAGGCAGTAGACGATGCCCGCGTCCCCGTCGTGCTCGGTGCGCAGCAGCTTGAGCAGCTGCCGCTTCGGCTCGTTCTTGGGCACGATGCGGTACTGGATGTTGGGCCGGTCGAAGTCGGCCACGAAATGGCGGGCGTCCTCGAGCTTGAGCCGGGTGGCGATCTCGGCCCGGGTGGCGTCGGTGGCGGTGGCCGTCAGCGCGACCCGGGGCACGGACGGCCAGCGCTCGTGCAGGGTGGACAGCGCGAGGTAGTCGGGCCGGAAGTCGTGCCCCCACTGGGCCACGCAGTGGGCCTCGTCGATGGCGAACAGCGAGACCGTGCCCCGGTCGAGCAGCCGCGCCGTCGACTCGGTGCGCAGCCGCTCGGGCGCGAGATACAGCAGGTCGAGCTCCCCGGCCACGAACGCGGCCTCCACCACGCGGCGGGTCTCGGGGTCCTGCGTGGAGTTCAGGAAACCGGCGCGCACGCCGACGGCGTTCAGCGCGTCGACCTGGTCCTGCATCAGCGCGATCAGCGGCGAGATCACGACGCCGACGCCCCGCCGGACCAGCGCGGGGATCTGGTAGCACAGGGACTTCCCGCCGCCGGTCGGCATCAGGACGAGCGCGTCGCCGCCGTCCACCAGGTGATCGATGATCTCCTGCTGGCTGCCCCGGAACTCGCTGTACCCGAAGACCCGCCGCAGCACCCCGAGCGCGTCCTTGGGCGACTCGAAGGGCGCCTTGAACAGGGCCTCGTACACCCCCGCGCCGGACGAACGCGTGGCGGGCGCGCCGTCGGGCGGACCGGCGTCGTCGTACGACTCGTCCGGCGGCGGCAGGTCGGGCCAGCCGTCGTCCCACGGCGACTCCGGGAGCGGCGCATCGTTCTCGGGGGAAGTCACCGGGCGATTCTACGAGGGTCGAGAGCGTGACGACGGGGGCTCGCCATGACCTGTGGATAACTTAACTCCACGGAGTTTCCGCTATTTACAGGCCTTGTCCACTGGGATAACTGTGTCGTGTACATGATCGGCACACCCCCCGGAGGTCCTCTTGCGGCGATCCATCCGATCGCTCTGCGCCGTCGGCATCATCCTCGCGCTGACGGCCCCCCTGAGCGGCGTCGCCAGCGCACAGACCGCGAACCCCGCGATCCAGGTCTCGGGCGGCCGTACCCAGCCCGTCTTCTCCTACGCCGACGCCATCCGCGAGCACATCCTGGTCGAGACTCCCCTCGACAGCGACGGTGACGGTGCCAAGGACCGCGCCGCGGTCGACATCATCAGGCCCCGCGAGACCGACCAGGGTCTCAAGGTCCCGGTGATCATCGACGAGAGCCCTTACTTCGACAACGTCGGCCGCGGCAACGAGGGCGAGGGCAAGCGCTACGACGCCGCCGGGACGCTGCTGAAATTCCCCCTGTTCTACGACAACTACTTCGTCCCCCGCGGCTACGCGGTGCTGCTGGTCGACATGGTCGGCACCACAAGGTCCGACGGCTGCCCGGACGTCGGCGGCGCCGCCGACGTCGCGGCGGGCAAGGCGGTCGTCGACTGGCTGAACGGCCGCGCGCCGGGCTACCGCCAGGACGGCACTCCGGCGACGGCCAGCTGGTCGAACGGCAGGGCCGGGATGATCGGCAAGTCCTACGACGGCACGCTCGCCAACGCCGTCGCCGCCACCGGCGTACAGGGCCTCACGACCATCGTCCCCATCTCGTCGATCAGCAGCTGGTACCGGTACACCCGGATGAACGGCGTGCTGTACACCGACGACTACATGCCCTGGCTCGCCGAGGTCATCGACACCGACCCACCCGCCAAGTGCGCCGCCACGCGGCAGCGCCTGCACATGGGCCAGGACGACGCGACCGGGAACTACAACCCGTTCTGGAAGGAGCGCGACTACGTCGCCGGCAGCATCGCCGACGTGAGCAAGGTGCGGGCCAGCGTGTTCGCCGTCCACGGGCTCGGCGACCTGAACGTCAAGCCCGACCACTTCTCCACCTGGTGGGAGGCCCTCGGCAGGAGCGGCGTGCCCCGCAAGCTGTGGCTGTCGCAGTACGGCCACGTGGACCCGTTCGACTTCCGCCGCGAGCAGTGGATCGACACCCTGCACGCGTGGTTCGACCACTGGCTCTACCGCGTCGACAGCGGCGTCACCCGTCAACCCAGGGTGGACCTCCAGGTCGCGCCGGACCGGTGGGTGACGCAGCAGGACTGGCCGTCCCGGTCCCTGGAGGTCCCGCTGTGGCTGCGGCCGGGTGACGACGGCCAGGGCTCCCTCGGCCTGCTGCCGTCCCTCAAGGGCGCCGAGCTGAGCTTCACCGACGACCCGTACCAGTCCGTGGACCAGATGATCTCCGACCCGACGGCCTCCTCACCGAACCGGCTCGCGTTCCTCACCCCGCCGCTGCGGCGCGCCGTGCGGTTCTCCGGCACCCCGAAGGTCGACATCACCGCCCGCCTCGACCAGCCGGACGTCAACCTCACCGCGCTGCTGGTCGACTACGGCGAGGACGACCGGCTCGATCACTTCGCACCCACCGGCGGCATCCGCACCCTGACCGAGGAGAGCTGCCACGGCGGGAGCACAGCCGACGACGACGGCTGCTACCGGCGCACCGAGACGGTGACCGAGCGGCGTCCGCTGGAGGTCCTGTCGCGCGGCTGGCTCGACGCCCACAACCGGCGGTCCCTCACCACCCCCGAGACGCTCACCCCTGGCCGGACGTACCGGTTCACCTGGGACACCCTGCCTGCCGACTACGTGGTCAAGCCCGGCCACCGGCTGGCGCTGATCCTGGCCGCGAGCGACATCGACGAGACCTATCCCGACCAGCCGGCCGACGCCACGGTGACCGTCCAGCTCACCGGGAGCCGGATCTGGCTGCCGATCGCCGCCCTCACCGGGCCCACGGACGCCGGCGACCCGGCGGCCATGGACTTCGCGCCGGCACCCAAGCGCGGCGAGTGGACCGGCCCGAAGGACGTGGTGCTGCCGCAGCCGTCCCGCGACCTGTACTGACCCGTTCAGAAGATCCTGCCGGTGACATAGTCGGCGAGAGCCACGGCGGCACCCGGGACGTCCCCCACCGGGTGCCGCTTCTCGGCCGACTGCCAGGAGAAGTAGCCACCGCCGTACCCGACGAAGACCCACACCGGGGGCCCCGTGCCCGGGCAGCGCACCGTCAGAGCGGGCATGTCGTCGTGCAGATCGGCCCGCATGCCGAGCCGCTCCAGCGAGTCGCGCAGCCTCGACAGCTTGGCGCGCTCACCGGGCTCCCGGGGGCCGTCCCCCTCGTCGCCTCGCGCTCCGTCTCGCGTCGTCATCGCGTCCACGTCGCCTCCAGCCGTACTCCTTCCAGGTGAACATCCCTCACCGGCGATGGTGACCCCAGCGGCGCCCCAAACGTGATCGCGTAGATCCCCCTAGGTCCGGCATCACACTCTGATAGTGATCTATCCGCTTTCGCGCCGGGTAACCTGGAACGTTCGTCCGGTAGATGTGGTGTTGAATTGGCTGGTGACGACCATCGCGCCCACCGGGACACAACACATCATCACCGCAGGCGACTTCCAGGCCGTGGTCACCGAGGTCGGCGCGGGCCTGCGCGAGCTGACCCATCGCGGACGGCCGCTCGTCCTGGGGTACCCCGAGAGCGAGACGCCCTACGGCTCGGCCGGGTTGCCGCTGCTGCCGTGGCCGAACCGCGTGGAGGAAGGCCGGTACGACTTCGACGGCCAGGCGCGCCAGCTGTCGATCACCGAGCCGAAGTTCGGCAACGCCGCCCACGGCTTCACCCGCACCCTCCCCTGGCGCCTCGACGCGTCCGACGAGTCCTCGGTACGCCTGGCCCTGCGCCTGTTCCCCCAGCCCGGTTACCCGCACATCATGGACTTCACCGCCTCCTACACGGTCTCCTCTTCCGGCCTCTCCGTAGAGACCACCGCCCACAACCGCGGCACCACCCCCGCCCCCTACGGCTTCGGCGCCCACCCCTACCTGACCACCGGCGCCCCGCTGGACGAGACCGTCCTCGAACTCCCCGCCTCCCGCTACCTCACCGTCAACGACCGCAAAATCCCCACCGCCGTCCACGACGTGACCGGCACCCCCTAC